>JARGOI010000180.1 GCA_029212275.1 Thalassolituus sp. | reverse complement strand
TCGTTATTATTGGCGGATGAACCAACCGGTAACCTAGATCCTGAGCTGTCCGAAGAAATCATGAATCTCTTTTTACGCTTCCAGCAAGTGGGTGTGACCGTCTTGGTGGCCACCCACGATATTGCTTTAATCGAACGTATGGGGCATCGCCGGTTGATTTTGAATCATGGCCAGCTCGAAGAACGCCAACCTCAAGATCGAGGTACGCATGGCCGTTAATCCAACCAAAAAACGTCAAGGCGCTTCCCTGTTACAAATACAACGTCGCGACCGATTGGGCTCGTGGGGCCAGCAGCATCAGTTAGTTGCGGTAGAAACCTTATTACGATTATTAGAGCGTCCTATTGGTAGCTTGATGACGTGGATGGTGATTGCCATTGCCCTGACTTTACCCGGCGCATTGTGGATGGCATTGGATAACCTTAGTCAATTGACGGGTCGGTTTCAGCAATCGGGCAGCATCAGTGTGTATTTGTCGCCCGGTACTAGTGATGCGCGTGCCTCTGAACTGATGAGCCGTATTCAAGTGATGGATTACGTCGAAAAAACACGTTATATCAGCCCAGAGCAGGCATTGATCGAATTTCGTAATGCGTCCGGACTCAGTGAGGCTTTGGATTTATTGAAAGAAAACCCACTACCTGGTGTGATTTTAGTAGAGCCCAATTTGCAAGCCCCCGTGGATATTGTGCAACAACTACAAAAGTCGCTACAAAAAGAAGCTTCCGTTGATAGTGCCGATCTGGATACCGCTTGGCTAGACAGGATGCAAGCGTTGCTGGATCTCAGTCGCCGCGTAGTATGGGTGATGGGCTGTTTGTTGGCCTTAGCCATCGTACTGGTGGTAGGTAACACCATACGTTTGTCCATCGCGGCGCGCGTTGATGAAATACGTGTGATCAAGCTGGTGGGCGGCACCAATGCGTGGGTGCGCCGACCGTTTCTTTATATGGGGCTGTGGTTTGGCTTAGTTGGCGGGTTGATGTCATGGATCTTGCTGGTCTTGAGCTGGATAATATTACGCAGCCCTGTGAATGACCTGTCATCGCTTTATGGGTCGGCCTATACCCTGCAACCCTTATCCGCCGGTGCGGCCTTGGTATTATTGATTGGTGCTATGTTACTCGGTTGGCTGGGATCTTGGTGGTCGGTGGTTCGTCATTTGAACGACATCGAACCGCAATAAACAGAACCTAAACAAATAGAAGCTAGGGCACCTCTGAAAGCCGCAGCCGCCACTGCATTTTTCAGAGGCGCCCTAGATAGATAAACAAAAATCGTATAATGTCGAAATTAGCTCAAATAGGCAGGATTTCTTGCCGTTTCACGCCTTTTTTAGCATTATTTGGCAATAATTGAACAGAAGCGTCAATGGAACTATTCGCGCCATTGGCGGTCTGAATCATCGAGTGCTAGAATATTTTACTGTAAATATTTGAGCCTGCTATGCTACTAGCATCAATATCAATTGGTACTAATCAAAAGCATTAATAGTGTGCCTTCAGGAGTTTATAATGAACAACAGTTTGCAAACCGCATTTGCGATGTCGCCAGGCGCTAATCTGGAATCGTACATTTCGACGGTGAACGCAATTTCTGTGTTAACCCCAGAAGAAGAAAAGGCGCTGTCTAATCGTTATTACTATCAGGACGATCTAGATGCAGCCCGCCAACTCGTTATGTCACACATGCGTTTTGTGGTTTACATCGCGCGCAGTTATTCAGGTTATGGCCTAAACCAAGGCGACCTAATTCAAGAAGGCAACGTGGGTTTGATGAAGGCGGTAAAACGCTTCAATCCTGAAGTTGGAGTACGCTTGGTCTCTTTTGCGGTGCATTGGATCAAAGCAGAAATTCACGAATACATCTTGCGCAACTGGCGCATCGTGAAAGTCGCGACCACCAAAGCACAGCGTAAATTGTTTTTTAACCTACGCGGCCAAAAGAAAAGTCTTGGTTGGTTGACCAACAACGAGGCTCAGGCTATTGCTGATGACCTAGGTGTCGAAGCCAAAACCGTCCACGAAATGGAAGGTCGTTTGAGTGCTTACGACGCTGCGTTCGATGCGGGTGCCGATGAAGACGATGAAACTGCGTATCAAGCGCCTGCTCATTACTTAGAAGATCACAGCGCTGATCCTGCGCGTCTGGCTGAGTCTGATAATACTGAGCAAGACGCCAGTGATCGTTTGCAAAATGCATTGAGCACACTGGATGAGCGTAGTCGAGCGATCCTGCAACAGCGTTGGTTGGCGGATCAGAAAGCCACTCTGCATGAGTTGGCGGCAATCTATGAAGTATCCGCTGAGCGTATTCGTCAGCTAGAAAAGAACGCAATGAAAAAACTGAAAACCGCCATGAGTACCGAACTCGTTCCGGTTTAAGGAATCGCTTTGTTCTACCCATAAAAAAACCGCTGAATCAGCGGTTTTTTTATGTCTAACATTCGAGAGCTTAGAGCAGAAATTACTTTCCGCCACGCATCGAATCGAAGAACTCATCGTTGGTCTTAGTTTGACGCAACTTATCCAACAAGAACTCAATGCCTTGTTGATCTTCCATCTCTGCCAGCAGGCGACGCAAAATCCATAAGCGCTGCAGTGCAGATTCGTCAAACAGCATGTCTTCGCGACGCGTACCAGAACGACGAATGTTGATCGCAGGGTAAATGCGTTTTTCAGCAATCTTACGATCAAGGTGCAACTCTTGGTTACCGGTACCTTTAAATTC
Organism: Thalassolituus sp.; assembly: GCA_029212275.1. Taxonomy (GTDB): domain Bacteria; phylum Pseudomonadota; class Gammaproteobacteria; order Pseudomonadales; family Oceanobacteraceae; genus Thalassolituus. The sequence continues at coordinate 3,045 of JARGOI010000180.1, read as the reverse complement.
TTCGTAGATCACTTCGTCCATCTTCGAACCGGTATCAACCAGCGCCGTAGCGATAATCGTTAAAGAACCACCTTCTTCGATGTTACGAGCCGCACCAAAGAAGCGCTTGGGCTTTTCTAGCGCGTTAGCATCCACACCACCGGTCAGTACTTTACCTGAGGATGGGATCACGGTGTTGTAAGCACGCGCGAGACGCGTTACAGAGTCGAGTAAGATCACCACATCACGTTTGTGTTCTACCAGACGTTTGGCTTTCTCAATCACCATTTCTGCCACTTGTACGTGGCGAGCTGGTGGCTCATCAAACGTAGACGCAACCACTTCGCCGCGTACTGAGCGTTTCATTTCGGTGACTTCTTCAGGACGTTCATCAATCAGCAACACGATCAATTCAACATCAGGCGAGTTACGCACAATCGACTGAGCGATGGTTTGTAATAGCATGGTTTTACCCGCTTTTGGCGGAGCAACGATCAAGCCGCGTTGGCCTTTACCTATCGGGGCAACCAAGTCTAATACGCGTGATGATAAGTCTTCTGTAGAACCGTTACCGGTTTCTAGGATAAATCGTTCTTGAGGGAAGAGAGGTGTTAGGTTTTCGAATAGAACTTTGTGCTTAGTATTCTCAGGCTTATCGTCATTAATCTCGTTGACTTTAAGCATGGCAAAATAGCGTTCGCCATCTTTGGGAGGTCGAATTTTCCCGGCAATTTTATCGCCTTTACGTAGACTAAAGCGGCGAATTTGGCTGGGAGACACGTAAATGTCATCTGGTCCGGCCAAATACGAGCTACTAGAGCTACGTAAAAAACCAAACCCGTCTTGAAGAATCTCTAAGACGCCATCGCCATAAATGTCTTCGCCGCTTTTGGCGTGGTTTTTAAGAATTGCAAAGATGATGTCTTGCTTACGAGTACGGCTGACATTATCAAGGTTCATTTCGGCGGCAATCGCCAACAGTTCTGGAACTGTTTTAAGCTTTAAGTCTGAAAGATTCATAGAAAGAGTTTATTACTATGTTATTGGAATTGATTGCGAGGTTCGGATAAGAGGCTTGGCAGATACGCCAGCTGGACAACAATGAATGACCAGAGATAATAAGGAAACGGTGTATTCAGCGTTGCAAAATCAATATAGACAGTTAGATAGAGCTTGTCCAGTAATGAAGCAAGGAATCTTCATTACTGGCAAAGTTTTGTATAAATTACAGCGCTTGTTCGATAAACGCGGTTAATTCAGACTTACTCATCGCACCAATTTTGGTCGCTTCGGCATTGCCATTTTTAAACAGGATCAACGTTGGGATACTGCGGATACCAAACTTAGGCGCCGTGGCCTCATTTTGATCAATGTTTAATTTGGCAATTTTCAATTTGCCAGCATAGTCTTCGGCGATTTCTTCCAAAACTGGAGCAATCATTTTACAAGGGCCGCACCACTCTGCCCAAAAATCAACCAGTACAGGCACATCTGAGCCCAGCACGTCAGTGTCGAATGAGTCATCGGTAACGCTAATAATATTTTCGCTCATAGGTATCCCCTGTTACATGTCTTAAAAAATTAAGCTCATTGTACGCACCGCCCGGCGGGAATCAATCGTATTCTTTACTGGACGCTGACGCTTCTAGATAGCATATTCTTATATATGCATTCGAATTAATGGATTTCAACCTATGTTACAAAATAATGAACAACTCGATGTGTCTTCTCCGTTACCGGAACGAGTTGCTGCTGTTGATTTGGGCTCAAACAGCTTTCACATGATGATTGCTGAGGAATTTCAGGGGGAATTACGTACACTGGAAAAGCGTGGTCAAAAGGTACAATTAGCCTCTGGATTGGATGAAAATAATATTCTTTCAGAAGAAGCGATGGTGCGAGGCATCGAGTGTTTACGAGAATTTGGCCAGCGTTTGCAAGGTATGTCCGCGGACAAAGTGGTCGTTTTTGCTACCAATGCATTGCGTGCCGCACAGAATCGACATGAATTTATCGAACGCGCTGAAGCTGTTTTAGGCTATCCGATTGAGGTGATTGCCGGTCGCGAAGAAGCGCGCTTAATCTATTTGGGGGTGTCGCACACCCTGGCGGATTTGGGTGGTCGCCGTTTGGTGATCGACATTGGCGGTGGCAGTACCGAGTTTATTATTGGTGAAGGATTCGAACCATTATTGCTCGAAAGCTTACATATGGGCTGCGTATCGTTCACCCAACGATATTTCAAAGGCGGGGCCATTAATCGCAAGAACTTTAACCGAGCAATCAAAGCCGCCAGCCAAGAATTACTTAAGGTGCGTGCACAATATCGAGCGCTTGGTTGGAGTGCTGAAGTCGGCTCTTCTGGCACCATTCGTGCCGTAGAAGAAGCCATTATTGCCAATGGCTGGGGCACTGAGGGGATTACTTCTGAAGGTTTGGATAAAGTGATAGATCACTGCATGGCATTCGATACGATCAATGACGTGGAAGTGCTGGGGGTACGCCCTGATCGACGTGCGGTATTTATCGGCGGTTTAGCAATTTTACGTGCCGTTTTCGACAGTCTGAAACTGACCCATATGCTTTATTCCGACGGGGCATTGCGAGAAGGAGCCTTGTGGGATTTAACTGGTCGTGCTGAGCAGGTGGATGTACGTGAGCGAACGATCAAATCTCTGCAAGAACGCTTTTACGTGGATGTCGCGCAATCTGGACGAGTAGAAGCAACGGCGTTGGCATTGTTCGATGGTGTTGGTGACAGTCTGAAATTACCAGAGTCTTCACGTGATTGGTTGATATGGGCCGCGCGTTTGCACGAAGTTGGTTTGACCATCGCCCATAGCGGTTTCCATAAACATGGAGGTTACTTATTACAGCACTCCGATATGTTGGGTTTTACCCGCCAAGGACAAGCGTTGTTGTCTTTCTTGGTACGCAATCACCGTCGCAAGTTGCAATTGATGGAGCTGGATTTATTACCCAAGCGTCAGCAAACCATTGCCTTATATTTAATTCGATTATTACGTTTGGCGGTGGTGTTGAATCACAGTCGCGAAGCCCACGAAG
>JARGOI010000179.1 GCA_029212275.1 Thalassolituus sp. | reverse complement strand
ATCGTACTTTCATCGAAAAAGACGCGGCCCTTGAGCGTCGTTTTCAAAAAGTGTTAGTAGATGAACCGTCGGTGGAAGATTCCATCGCTATTTTACGTGGTCTTAAAGAGCGCTATGAAGTACACCATGGCGTACAGATAACTGACAGTGCCATCATTGCTGCTGCGAAGCTTTCTCAGCGTTACATCGCCGATCGTCGTTTGCCGGATAAAGCCATCGACTTGATCGATGAGGCGGCGTCAGTGATTCGTATGGAAATTGACTCCAAGCCGCAAGAAATGGATCGCTTAGAACGTCGTTTAATTCAATTAAAAATTGAACGCGAAGCGTTGCGCAAAGAAAAAGACGAAGCCTCTAAAAAACGTTTGAATGATCTTAATGAAGACATCAATCAAGCGGGTTCGGCCTACGTCGAATTAGAGGAGGTGTGGAAACACGAAAAGGCCTTGCTGGAAGGTGCGAGTAAATCGAAAGAATTACTAGAACAAGCCAAAACTGACATGGAAGCGGCACGTCGTATCGGCGATTTGCAAAAAATGTCAGAGTTACAGTACGGACGAATTCCGGAATTGGAAAAACAGTTAGCGGCAGCAGCAGAAGCCGAGAACAGCGGTAAACAAGAATTTACCCTACTGCGCAATAAGGTGACCGAAGACGAAATTGCGGAGGTAATTTCGAAATGGACCGGTGTGCCCGTTAACAAAATGCTCGAAGGTGAACGCGATAAATTATTGCGTATGGAAGACGTATTGCATAATTCGGTAGTCGGACAAGATCAAGCCATCGCGGCCGTTTCCAACGCGGTGCGTCGTTCGCGCGCTGGGTTATCCGATCCTAATCGTCCGAACGGTTCCTTTCTCTTCTTGGGCCCAACGGGCGTAGGGAAAACCGAACTCTGCAAAGCTTTGGCAGAGTTTCTGTTCGATAGCCGCGATGCCATGGTGCGCATTGATATGTCGGAGTACATGGAAAAACATTCGGTCGCACGTTTGATTGGTGCACCGCCAGGATACGTTGGCTACGAAGAGGGCGGCTACTTAACCGAAGCCGTGCGTCGTAAGCCTTATTCCGTCATCTTGCTGGATGAGGTCGAAAAAGCGCACAGCGATGTTTTCAATATTTTGCTGCAAGTGCTTGATGACGGCCAGTTGACCGATGGCCAAGGCCGCCGTGTGGATTTTAAAAACACCGTGCTGGTGATGACGTCGAACTTAGGTTCCGATGTCATACAAAGTATGTACGGCGAGCAATCGTACGAAGCCATGCGCGATGCCGTGATGGATATTGTCGCTGGGCATTTCCGTCCAGAGTTTATTAACCGTATTGACGAAGCGGTGGTTTTTCATCCTTTGCTGAAAGATCAGATTCGTGGCATTGCCGATATTCAATTGCAGTTATTGCACGAACGTTTGCATGAGCACAACTTGTCCTTAGTGCTTACCGACGAGGCGCTGACCAAATTGGTGGAGGTGGGATACGACCCGCTGTTTGGCGCTCGTCCGTTAAAACGCGCGATTCAGCGTTGGATCGAAAACCCCTTGGCGCAAGGCATTTTGTCGGGACGTTTTCCACCGGGATGTGTGATTGAAGGTCGGGTAGAAAACGATCAATTGGTGTTTGATGCGGCTAAATAAACCGCTGCGTTGAGTTTTCTGCGATACGAACAGCACTCTGATACTCAGAGTGCTGTGTTTGTCGGCTTATGGCTTTGCAAACAAAGTGCTTCGTCCTCCAACAAACTTGGTCGATAGAGATGCACGCCGTATAATAAATTTTTTTGCCAAACAGAGTACCTATGCCGTCCTTTAAATTACGTCAAAGCAAATCTGTTGCTAATGCCTTAGCGTCGCTTGTTTCATTAAGCTTGGTAGCCTGTGCCGCTCCGTCCAATACCATCGAACTTGCGACACAGGCTAATAATCAATGCTCTGTGATTGAAAGTGTGGTGGTCATGGATGATTTGTTAACGATCAACGCCGGAGAACGTCCTACCTTGGGGTATGCCGTACAGTTGACCGAACAGACTCAGGCAGATGCCAAGGTCACTTTGATGTATCAAATCACATCCCCGCCCAAAGGTGCGATGGTTGCCCAGATGATGACCAGTCCATGCCTGTATGTCACGCTTCCCAAAGAGTGGCAAACTGTGATTGTTATTAATGAAACGTCAGCTCAGCGCTGGACGTTTAACCGCATCGAGTAATACGTGGCGATAATTTTAGGTATTGATCCAGGTTCTAGAATTACTGGATTTGGAATTATTAATACCGTCGGGCAGCGTGTTGAGTACATCACCAGTGGGTGTATCCGAACGGGTAAAGGTGAATTGCCTGAACGATTGAAGTGCATTCACGAAAGCATCAGTGAGCTCATTGAAATTCATTGCCCCCAACAATTTGCGATCGAGCAAGTTTTTATGGGTCGCAATGCCGACTCAGCGTTAAAACTTGGGCAAGCGCGAGGTGTGGCTATTTTATCGGCCACGCTTCATGACCTTCCCGTCGCAGAGTATTCGCCTCGTACGATCAAACAGTCGGTGGTTGGCACCGGTGCTGCCGACAAAGAACAAGTGCAGCATATGGTTCAGCGTTTATTAAAACTGCCAGGATTGCCGCAAGCGGATGCCGCAGATGCTTTAGCCATCGCTTTGTGTCATGCGCAAACTCAAGCCAGTTTGATCAGTCGCGCAGGGTTACATACCTATCGTCGTGGTCGCGCATCTTTTTAATACCAATTAAGGAACAATTAAAGGATGCGACAATTTTTTAGGTATCGCACCTTCGTTGTCTTGCTGTCGTTGAGTAAGTTAGCGCTTTACTGTTAGTCTATGCTGGTTTTCTTTAATCATCGTGTGAAGGTCAAATGATAGGTCGTCTGCAAGGCGTTATTCTCGAAAAACAAGCACCAGACATTCTTATTGATGTGCAGGGCATTGGCTATGAAGTGCAAGCCCCGTTGTCAACGTTTGCCGTGCTCGGTGCTGTCGGTTCCAAGATCACACTACATACCCACCTGACCATTCGTGAAGATGCGCATTTATTGTATGGTTTCAGCGATAAAAGTGAGCGCAGCTTATTTAGGACTCTCATCAAAGTGTCTGGTGTCGGCCCCAAATTAGCCTTGGCAATCTTATCTGGCATGGACGTGAATGCGTTTGCGCATTGTGTGCACTCCGAAGACGTCACCTCGCTGACTCGCTTACCGGGCGTCGGCAAGAAAACGGCCGAGCGCCTTATTGTCGAAATGAAAGACCGCCTGAAAGAATGGCAAGCACCGGCTCCGTTGTGGGCGGCAGCGGATGCCACCGAAACTCAAGCACAAGATCAGATGTTGGCTGAAGCAGAAAGCGCGCTGGTGGCTTTGGGTTACAAACCGCAAGAAGCCAGTAAAATGCTGATAAAAGTATCCGATCAGTGCAGCACTTCCGAAGACATGATTCGTCAAGCTTTGCGCAGCAGCATGGGTGGCAAATGATTGAGACCGATCGCTTTATCGCGTCAACGCCGCAAGTCGGCGATGAGCGACATGATCGCGCGATTCGTCCTAAAACGTTAGCCGACTATATTGGCCAGCCGCATGTTCGCGAGCAAATGGAGATATTCATTGGTGCCGCCAAATCACGTGGTGAAGCCCTTGATCATACGTTAGTGTTTGGTCCTCCAGGCTTAGGTAAAACTACCTTAGCCAATATCATTGCCGAAGAAATGCAGGTGCAAATTAAGTCGACGTCGGGACCGGTGATCGAAAAGGCTGGGGATTTAGCTGCCATGCTGACCAGTTTGGAAGAGGGCGATGTGTTGTTTATTGATGAAATTCACCGCCTTAGTCCAGCCATTGAAGAAATTTTGTACCCCGCGATGGAAGATTACCAACTCGATATCATGGTGGGGGAAGGTCCTTCCGCACGATCTTTAAAGATAGATTTACCGCCTTTTACATTAGTTGGCGCAACCACAAGGGCAGGTCTGTTAACCTCTCCCTTACGCGATCGTTTTGGTATTGTGCAGCGTTTAGAGTTTTACAATGTCGCGGATTTAAGTCATATCGTGTCACGAGCTGGACATTTGTTGGGTTTGTCTGTCGATCCTGAAGGTGCCGAAGAAATTGCCCGCCGAGCACGCGGTACTCCGCGTATTGCTAATCGACTGTTACGTCGTGTGCGCGACTATGCCGAAGTCAAAGGCGACGGTTTAGTGACCAAAGACATTGCTGATTTAGCTCTCAATATGCTCAACGTTGACGCCCACGGTTTCGATCATATGGACCGACGGTTATTGTTAACCTTAATCGAAAAATACGATGGTGGACCCGCAGGTGTCGATAGTCTCGCCGCCTCTATCGGTGAAGAACGCGATACCATCGAAGACGTGCTTGAGCCTTATTTGATGCAACAAGGTTATATTACTCGTACTCCAAGGGGACGTATTGCCACTAAGTTAGCGTATTTGCATTTTGGGTTAAATTTGCCATCTCGTTTTAATCAGGATGGTGATGGTGTCTAATAGCGCAAACCTAAACGCTGGCGAGGTATCTCATTCGACGTTTTATTGGCCTCAACGAGTTTATATCGAAGATACCGATGCTGGTGGAATAGTATTTTATGCTAATTATTTACGCTATTTTGAGCGTGCTCGCAGCGAGTGGCTGCGCAGTATAGGACTAGATCAGCGTCGCTTAATGGCAACCGGTGTGCGCTTTGTGGTGCGCGATTTGAGTATTCGTTATCGATTGCCAGCTCTGCTTGATGATGAGTTAGTGACCACACTGACTCTCACCAAGCGAAGTAAAGCTGGGATGACGATGAAACAAACTGTGCTCAGAATGAACCAGGCGTCTGCAATCGCATCTGACTCGTCTGAATTTAATGAAATAGATCGGTTACCAAAATCAGAAATTGAACAACAAATACTCGTAGACGCAGACATCAGTATTGCGTGTATTAATAACCAAGGTCGACCGGTAGCCATACCAGATGATCTTAATCCATTATTTAACGTGCAGTCTTAGGACTTTTTCCTCAATAGGAGTGATCGTGAACGATTCTATGTCCATCGTAAATTTAATAGCACATGCCAGCTTTGTCGTACAGTTGGTGATGCTTTTACTGGTGCTGGCTTCTTTGGGCAGTTGGATAGTGATTATTCAACGTGGGCGTTTTTTAAATGCTACTGACAAAGCACTGAAAAATTTTGAAGAGCGTTTTTGGTCGGGCATCGATCTGAATGACCTGTATCGAGAGTGCCAAACTCAGTCAACCACCAGTGCCGCCGAAAATGTCTTTATGGCTGGGTTAAAAGAGTTTGGCAAAATGCGTCAACAGAATACTAGTGATCCAGAAGCCGTGATGGTGGGTGTGCAGCGAGCGATGCGTGTTTCCGTGACACGTGAATCGGAAAAACTCGATAATCATTTACCCTTATTGGCAACGATTGGGTCTACCAGTCCTTACGTTGGTTTGTTTGGTACCGTTTGGGGCATCATGCATGCATTCCATGGTTTAGCGAATGTAAAACAGGCGACGATTGCCACTGTCGCTCCTGGTATTTCCGAAGCTTTAGTAGCAACGGCAATGGGCTTGTTGGCAGCAATTCCTGCGGTGATTTTCTACAATCGCTATGTCGTGTCATGTGACAGAATCTCTTCTGGCTTGGGTACCTTTGCTGAAGAATTTGGTACCTTGTTATTCCGCAAAGCGCACAAGATGCACCAAAGTAATGTCAGCCAGGGGCGTGAGGGAAAAAGCTAATGGAACCCATTCAACAAGGCGGTGCTAAGCGCCGTCCGATGGCGGAAATTAACGTGGTACCTTA
>JARGOI010000178.1:4206-5841 GCA_029212275.1 Thalassolituus sp. | reverse complement strand
CGGTTACAGATTACGCAAGGTCTTTGTTAGAAGAAGAGATGACAAAGCTAAGAAACGATATAACATTAATTAAATTTGATGGAGTTAAAAACCAAAAAATAGCGTATGAATCTGAATTAGATGAATTTCAACTCGCTAAGTTAATGGATCAGGCGTCCATTTTTCGTTTAAATAAAAACCTAAAAAACCCAAATTCTTACAACAGCAGAAGAGCTGCTGAATTGGGTGTAGAAGGTGAAATACCTTTTGATGGTGAAATGACAGATGCTCAAGAAGAGCTTTTAAACGAGTATATTGGTGAAGGTGGAAATCCATATCGTGGTCGAAATTGGGTTCCTTTTAAAGATGCACAAGAAAAAGTCTATGAATACTTAGTTGGTAGCGAAGTAAGCTGGCTTCCTGAAGATACTAAAAAGAGAATATTTGATATTGCTGATGATACAGCAAATGAACAACAGGAACTGCAAAAGAAGCTAATAGAACTTGAAACAAAGTCTTACGAGGGAGACATTGCTCAAGGCAGTAAGATACTAAAACCCGGCGGTCCTTTCATGTCTTCTCAAAACAAGTGGCTGGATGAAGGCTTGCGGCGTTCAATATATGACGCTGTCAAAGATCCAGACGTTGACTATCTGGCATTTCCAAATGATCCAGAGGCGATTGCCAAAGTTGGCGGTCAAACCGCAGATTCAGTCAAAGAAGGCACGGTAAATTATTACCAGCGTGATGTTCAAAACCGCCTGAAGAAGTTGCTGAAGGCATTTTCTAAAGACGTTTCTGTCGATGAAATCAATATCCAATCAGAGGATTTCGGTGCGTTCAGCAGTAAAGGCTTCAAGATCACGCCAGAGTTCAGAAAAGCAGTAATGGAAAAGGGTATCCCGACATATGTTGTTCCATTGGCAGTTGGCACTGGAATGGGTTACGGTGCATTAGATCAAGTAGGAGGCGGCAATGGCCAGAGCGGCAGTTAAAAAGGTAGCGCAGGCAGAAATCCGCGCAGCTAAGAGTTTTTTAGAGCGCCGTGGGCTGAAGTCTAGCGAGATTTCACCGCGCAAGTTCGCAATGGCGGCTAAAGAGCTTGATAAAGGCTTCTCAGACACTTTGAAGGTGTTGGCCCGTGAATTATCAGCAGGTAATGTTTGATGAACCGCGCAAGTTTCGGCGCATTAATGTCCAAAGGAGGACAAAAGATGAAGTATGGCAAAAAGAAAACTTCCAAACCTGTCAAAAAGAAGGTAATGAAGAAAAAGGCGAAGCCTAAGAAGAAGGGATACTAAATGCCAGAATCTAAAGATGTCGAAGTTCACGTTTCTGGTGTTTCAATGACGGGAGCTGTGAAAGATGACAACAAGCGATCTGCTTCAACAGATCAGAAAAAATCTGGAGAAAAGAAGGCTTGAGATAGCCGAAGATATGGTTGACGGTCGGATGGCCGACATGAATGCCTATCACAAAAACGTAGGGATCTCAGAAGGCTTAATGCAAGCCTCTGAGGTTATCCGCGAAACATTGAAAAAACTAAACGAAGAGGATGTATAGCGTGTCTCATCAGCATGATAAAATATTTACGGATGAAGAAACCAACGCAACAATTGGATCTCATCAACTGCCAATCCCCTTAAATTGGAAAGT
>JARGOI010000178.1:0-4106 GCA_029212275.1 Thalassolituus sp. | reverse complement strand
GGCGTCAAATTCCTTCTGCTGAACGATGATGAAATCACATCGATCTTGCCAGATGGCGTTGATGTCGCTGCATATGTAGGGTGATTGATATGGCAGGAAAAGAAGAAATTCTGGAAGAGATCGAAGCCGAAATTAAAAAGGCCAAGGGCGAAACAGAAGAATTTGAAATTGAATTGGTTGATGATCCCGTCCAAGAGGCGAAGGAAGAAGCCAAAGATGTTTCGGAAGAAAAAGAGGATGACTATGGACCTAAAGTTCAAAAGCGCATTCAAAAGCTGGTCGGTCAACGTCGAGAAGCTGAAATCCAAGCTAGGCAAATTCAAGAGCAAAATGCACAGCTTCAAAAGCGCCTTGAGCGTTTGGAGCAAGGATCTCAGCAGTCGGCTGAACAGGCGTTTAACCAGCGTTATAGCCAAACCAAAGCAGCTCTTGAGCAAGCTGTGGAAGAAGGCGACACAAAAGCGCAAGTAGCTTTTCAAGAGCAAATGGCCGACATGCGAGCGGCCATGCGTATTGCAGAAATGCAAAAGCAACAAAGCCAGCAACGTGCTGCTGCATCGCCCACAGTGGGCCGCGCACAGCAAGCTGCACAAAACCCAGCACCAGCAAAAGCTATGCAGTGGTGGCAGGCAAATAACTGGTTCAATGCCGCTGGCTTTGAGCGAGAAACAGCGGCTGCGCGTTCAATTGATGTCCAACTTGACTTGGAAGGTTTCGACAAAAATTCGGACGAATATTACCACACTTTAAACAGCCGTTTACAAAAAATGTTTCCTGAGTTATCTTCAGGACCAAGTCCAAGTAAAACGAGAACAAAAAGTAGACCACCAGTCGCCCCCACTACAGGCGGTTCTTCAAATTACAAGGGCAATAGAGTGAGGATGTCGCAAGAACAACTCAGAATGGCTAGAGAACTTGGAATCAATGATGAAAAAGGTCTTAAAAAATATGAAGCCGAAATTCGGCGTCAGCAAAGGAGCCAATAATGTCTGATAAACGTAATGTTCGCGCAAACGAAGCTCGCAATTCCGTGCGTGATGAGGAATCTCGCCCCATGACGGCATGGAAACCACCATCACTTTTGGACGCCCCCGAAGCACGTCCCGGCTATGTCCAAAGGTGGGTAGCTACCTCGATTCAGGGTAAGGAAAGCCCAGACAACGTGTACAAACGTATGCGTGAAGGATGGGAACCGCGCCCTGCTGATACTGTGAAAAGTAAGTTGTATCCAACTATCAATCATGGCCAGTGGGCAGGATCAATTGGAATTGAAGGCATGTTGCTTTGCGAAATGCCAGAAGAAATCGCGCGTCAAAAGCAAGATTACTATTCTGGTAAAAACGAAGAGCAAAATGAATCCATTGCAGGGGATCTTGATGCGTTAGGACGGCGTAGTGGACAACCGATCTATCAAGAACGGAAGTCTGAAACCAGTCGTGGCAGATCTTTGTCTGCCGCAAGCGACTAATTAACGCTAAAAGGAGCGAAAAATGGCAAATGCAGATGCAGCCTTTGGGTTTGTCCCAGTTCGTCACATGAGCGGTAATGCACCTCGCACTAACCAATACACTATCACAAGTGGTCTTGCAGAAAACATCTTCACAGGTGATCTCTGCGTTCTCACAGCAGATGGGGTTGTTACGCCACACACGGCCACAGAAGTTAACAACATTGGTGTTTTTGCGGGTGTGTCTTACACAGCAAGTGACGGTTCTTACGTCTATAGTGAATACTGGCCATCAGGCACAGTAGCTACTGACATCATCGCATATGTATATGATTGTCCATATACTGTGTTTAAAGTTCAGTCTGCGGGTTCCCCTGCTCAGACCAATATCGGCAACTGTGCTGATGTTGTTGCTGGCGCTGGGTCCACAACGACTGGTCAATCAGGCTTCGAATTGAGTGGAACAATGGCGGCTGGCGCTGCTTCTTGTAAAATTCTTTCTTTGGTGGATTCACCAGAGAACGCATTCGGAGCTAACGCTGTCATGGAAGTGCTTATCAACGAGCATCTTCTTAAAGACAGTGCTGGTATCTAAGGAGGGTATGAACAATGGCTATGAATAGAGCAAGTTTTGCTAAAATGCTTGAGCCGGGTCTGAATACTCTTTTCGGACTCGAATATGACAGCTATCCAGCCGAATATGAGGCAGTTTTTGAATCAAACACTTCGCAAAAAGCGTTTGAAGAAGACGTACTCCTCGCAGGTTTTGGAAATGCTCCAACAAAATCAGAGGGTTCTGCGGTTTCGTATGACGCAGCCTCTCAACAGTGGACTGCGCGTTATCAGCATGAAACAGTCGCTTTGGCTTTCTCAATCACTGAAGAAGCTGAAGAAGATGGCCAGTATGGCTCGATTGCTTCTCGCTATACAAAAGCGTTGGCTCGCTCAATGGCCTCTACTAAAGAGATCAAAGCGGCTAACATTTTGAACACTGCGACAACTGTGAATGGTGGTGACGGCGCTCCTCTTTTGAGTGCAGCACACCCAACACAGGCTGGCAACCAGTCTAACATTTTGGCAACACCAGCCGATTTGTCTGAAGTGTCACTTGAAGCAATCCTTATTCAGATTGCTGACATGAAAGATGATCGCGGTCTTCGCGTTGCGGCACAAGGTACGAAGTTGGTTATCCCAACTGCTTACACTTTTGTTGCAGAGCGTCTGCTGGAATCACAACTGCGTACAGGAACTGCCGACAACGACATCAACGCGATTCGTCAAGGCGGGTATCTCCCACAGGGCTACCACATCATGCGCCGTCTAACAGACAGCGATCAGTGGTTTGTCCAAACGGATATTCCTGATGGACTGAAAATGTTCCAACGCTCGCCTATGAAAAAAGGCATGGAGGGTGACTTCGAAACTGGCAACGTGCGCTACAAAGTGCGTGAGCGTTACAGCTTCGGTGCTACTGACTGGCGCGGTATCTTCGGATCACAAGGCGCAGCATAACATTTCTCCAGAGTGTTATGATTAAGGGGCGGTCTTCGGATCGCCTCTTTCTTTTTGTTTAGATGTGCTGTATGTTTTCAAAGAAGGGCATCATATTAGCTTTGTAGACAGGTTACTGCCCTCCTGACGTTGCATAGACTACAAAGCGAATCCTTATGCAAAAGGGTACTAAAATGGCTAATACCACATTCACAGGTCCAGTTACCTCTACCAACGGTTTTGTAGGCGATATTATCGTTCCAACATACACAGTTGCAAACGCTCCATCAGCTTCTGATGCAGGCGCAGGTACTATCGTTTACGTTTCTAACGGTGCTGCTGGCGCTGCAATTCTAGCCTTCTCTGATGGCACAGATTGGAAGCGTTCTGACACAGGTGCTACAATCGCAGCAGCGTAAGGAGCTAGGTTATGAGTAGGTTCAAACCAGCTTCTGAAGAAGAAATTGCACGGCGCGGCTCTGAGACTGTCAAGGTTCGCGCTCGAAACTCAGACGGTACGTTAAAAGCTGACGATCCTTCTACGCCTGATGTAAATGAGGCATGGACAGAAGCGCCAGCTAAGAAAAAACGTGGCCGTCCTGCAAAAAACAAGGACTAGCAAATGGCTGATATTTCCTCAGTAAAAACGCTAAGTGATACTCCTAGAGAGGCAGTCATGGCATTTCAGTATCAGTACGTTGATACTGGCGATGAGAGTGCTGTCCTAAAGATTGATGTTTCCACACTAGCCCCCAACGCGAATGGCGATCCCTGCATCGCAGTTCGTATTGTTGAAGGTTGGTGGGTCATTAAAAGTATGACCGTTGAAGTTTTGGCAGATGCTGACACTGACATCATTATGATGCACATTGGCGAAGACGATATTGGATACCATGACTTTAGCAAATTTGGTGGTCTTCCATCGACTTTGTCATATGGAACAAACCCAACTGGTGATGTGAAGTTTACAACTACTGGCGCGGGGGCTGTTGGTGATTCTTATCAACTTGTTCTGCGAGTGATCAAAGAATATTAAGGAGTAGCCAAATGGCTCAGATCTCATCAATAACAAGAGTTGGTAAAACTGAGCCATTTGAACTTCAGGTGGCTAGAGGGCAGGTTGCTTATCACGAGTCAGTTTACAAGTTTGGTAACAATGCGGCAGTTT
>JARGOI010000177.1 GCA_029212275.1 Thalassolituus sp. | reverse complement strand
GAAGCTGCTTATTCAATTGCGTTGAGCGATGACTTTCAAAAGCGGGAATTTGCCCAATGGGATTCCCCCGAGCGCATCGTAACCAACGCTTGGAATATTTACCGCGAATGGGGTATCGAGCAAGATTCTCTGCCCGGCAATTTGGGGTCAATGAATTTATTTAGACATCAGGCGAAGTTAGCGTTTGAATTACCCTTTGCATCGCCTTCTGTCATGCGCTATCTATGACAAAAAATAATATAAGAGATACCTATGACCACTCGACTTGATGTTAATTTCACCTCTGGTTCCGATCAATGTGCCGCATGGTTGTATTTGCCAAGTAATAATGAACCCGCCCCCGTCTTGGTGATGGCGCATGGATTGGGTGGTACACGCGGCATGCGCCTGGATGCGTTTGCAGAGCGGTATTCGGCGGCAGGATATGCCTGTCTGGTGTTTGATTATCGTCACTTTGGCGACAGCGAAGGTGAGCCACGCCAGTTACTCAACATTGAACGTGAACTGGAAGATTACGCCGCCGCAGTTAAATTTATCAAAAACGATGTTCGAGTCGATGGTTCGCAAGTCGTCATTTGGGGAAGTTCTTTCAGTGGAGGTCACGCAATAAAATTGGGCGCAACCTTACCCGGGATTGCCGGTATCATGTCGCAATGCCCGTTTACTGATGGCCTGTCTTCGTCACTTGCTTTGCATCCGTTGAGTTCAATTAAGGTAGGAACATTGGCGATCGCAGACATACTCTCGAATCCATTCAGAAAAACACCGATCATGGTGAACTTGGCTGGGAATTCTGGTGATGCTGCGCTAATGTCTGCGCATGATGCCAAGACAGGCTATGGCAACTTACAACCCGATAATGGTCAATTACCGTATTACGTTGCAGCACGCTTTGGGTTATCTATCATGGGATATTTTCCAGGACGTTTTGCCAGCAAGGTCAGTTGTCCTGCTTTGGTTATTGCATGCTTAAAAGACACCGTAGCCCCAGTTAAACCAACACTTAAATATGCCGCTCAATTACCTGCTGGCGAAGTTGTGCAACTTGATTGCGGTCATTTTGACATTTATATAGGTGATTGGTTTGAGCAAACCGTTGCCGTGCAATTAACTTGGTTAACAAAGTATTTCCCATTATCGTGACATGGTAAGTTTTTCAATATATTGGCTATCTCTGACATTGAAATGACGCCAAACGCGGTCAATGCGGTGCTTAGCGATGGTCAGATTTTTATTGTCCATGTTAGACTCCTACCCAAATTTCGTTCTTATTATTTGAATTTGGCAGGAGCCATTCATGAAAACTTCTATTATCACCACAATTATTGGGCGTTTCACTGCTCTCTCCCTTGTCCTTATATTGAGCGCGTGTGCATCCTTGCAGCAGATGGTGGATGTCAAAAAACCCACCGCCAATGTCAGCGGTGTCAGTCTGGGTGAGTTATCACAACAAGCTGCAACCTTATTAATCGATTTAAATGTTGATAACCCCAATGGTTTTGCTTTGGACGCTGCTGGTCTTGATCTTGGACTGAGTATTGACGGCAACAATTTAGCCAATATCAACAAACAAGACAGCGGCATGAAAATTCCGGCCAATGGATCTGGCAAACTTCAATTGCCACTCACTCTTAATTTTAAAGATGTGCTCGCCGCCATTGGTGGTCTCGGCAGTCAAAATGCGGTCGATTATGCATTGGCAGGTTCATTAACAGTCAACCTACCAGTGATGGGAAAGGTGTCATTACCTCTTAATTTTGCCGATGTGCTCCCCATTCCACAACTTCCCAAGGTGAGCTTCAGTAACGTCAGCATGGATTCTATTGGCTATGATGGCGCTAAAATGACAATTGACTTAGATGTATCAAACCCCAATATTTTTGGTGTTAATCTCAATGACTTGGTCTACAACCTACAAGCCAATGGCAAGTCTCTAAGTTCTGGAAAGGTAAATGCTGTTAAGCTAGAGAAAGGTCAAACCCAACGGGTTTCTATTCCATTAGACGTCAGCCTCACCAATATGGGGCTAAGCTTGTTCCGTGTGCTTTCTGGTGGTGAAAGCGTCAATATGGGCCTCACTGGTGGTGCCAATATCGCACCGGACATCGGCATTTGGACGCCCGCCCCCTTATCATTTTCTGCTGAACGAAAGCTTAATAAATAGATAATCGACAAACTCAATGAGAACCGCCTTTAAAAACACTCTTTTTAGGCGGTCATTTCCTTCATATTCCTGTGTATTTTCACCTTAAAAACCTCAAACTCGTCATCTTTGCTATTTTTTTTGCGACTTACCTGTCTGTTTTATTTGCTGAAAATGACGAAAATCTTGACGTTTTTCTCTCGTTTACGTTTTTTTAGCACTTATTCAGTGCAAAACATCATCAATATTAAGCTTTATCTCAATAAAAACAGCCAGTTACTTGAAGACTATTGAATTATCCGCACAACTCGATTTACTCCTTTTTTTCAAAATGAAGTTTGCGGAATAGAGATTATACTGGGTAAAATGATTTCCTCACGTGCGAGTGAATAACCGCCTCGCGTGTTGGAACATTAAGAAACAGCAAAATAACGACCTTCGGGTCATCATTTCTGAGGTACTGCTATGACTACTACTATTTGGAGCTTGCTCCTAGTTGGTTTGTTGGTTGCTCTGACTTACAAGCGCAGCTCATTGAAAGTCGCCGCCGGAGCGCTTGCTGCGTTCACAGTGGTTGCAATTATTGCTCAAGCGGCAACAGCCATAACCGTTATTGCTCTGCTTTTAGCAGTGGCAACTGGCGTCTTAAGCCTTAGCGCTATTCGTGCTAGCGTTGTGACGCGTCCTATTTTCAACATCTACAAGAAAATCTTACCAAAAATGTCTGACACCGAGAAAACTGCTCTAGAAGCAGGTACTGTTTGGTGGGACGGCGAGTTATTCGCAGGTAAGCCTAATTGGAAAGTGTTGTTAGATCACCCTAACACTCAAATCCCAGCTGACGAGCAAGCATTCTTGGACAACCAAGTAACGACGCTTTGCTCTATGGTTAACGAGTGGGAAATCAACCAAAACGGTGATTTGGCTAAAGAAATTTGGGATTACATCAAGAAAGAACGTTTCCTTTCTATGATTATTCCTAAGTCTTACGGTGGTTTAGGCGTTTCTGCGCAAACTCAAGCAGCAGTTCTTCAAGCACTTAGCATTTCTGGTGCAACCTTCTCTACAGTATGTGTACCAAACTCTCTTGGACCAGGCGAGTTGTTGGTTAAGTACGGTACTGAAGAACAGAAAGATTATTACCTACCTCGTTTAGCTGACGGCCGCGAGATCCCATGTTTTGGTTTGACTGGCCCACGTGCTGGTTCTGACGCAACCTCTCTTCCAGATACCGGTGTTGTTTGTAAAGGCACTTGGGAAGGTAAAGAAGTTCTTGGTCTAAAACTGAACTTTGAAAAGCGTTATATCACTTTGGCACCTGTTGCTACTGTCGTTGGTCTTGCTTTCCGCGCATTTGACCCACAAGGTTTACTTGGCGACAAAACTGACCTTGGTATTACTGTTGCTCTATTACCTCGTCACCTTGACGGTATGAGCATTGGTAACCGTCATAAGCCAATCGGTTCTCCGTTCATGAACGGTCCTATCTTTGGTAAAGACGTATTTATTCCACTAGATTTCGTTCTAGGTGGTGGTGAGAAAGTTGGCCAAGGTTGGAAGATGCTTGTTGAGTGTCTATCTGTTGGTCGTTGTATCGCTCTGCCAAGTTCTGGTGCTGGTGGTGCTAAGTACTCTTTGGCTGCAACTGGTGCATACGCTCGCATCCGTCGTCAGTTCAACATTCCAGTGGCCAAGTTGGAAGGTGTACAAGAGTTGATCGCTCGTATTGCTGGTAACAGCTACACAGCATCTGCTGCTGCACGTATCACTGCGATTGCTATTGATGAAGGTCACAAGCCTTCAGTTCCTTCTGCCATTCTTAAATACAACCTAACTGAAATCGCACGTACTGTTGCGACTGACACAATGGATGTACACGGTGGTAAAGCGATTATTCGTGGTCCTAAAAACTACGTTGAGTCTGGCTACTCTTCAGTACCTGTTGCTATTACAGTGGAAGGTGCAAACATCCTGACTCGTTCGATGATCACTTTCGGTCAAGGCGTAATTCGTTGTCACCCATATGTGTTGCCAGAAATGCACGCAGCGCAAAATAATGACTTGAATGCCTTTGATAAAGCATTGTTTGGTCACTTCGGTTTCATCTTCTCTAACATGAGCCGTTCACTTGTTCTGAACCTAACTAACGCAGCCTTCACTGGCGCGCCTGTATCTGGTCCTACTAAGAAGTACTACAAGCAACTTAACAAGTATGCCGCGTCTTTCGCGATCATTGTTGATATGTGTATGTTCTCTTTAGGTGGTGAGCTTAAGTTCCGCGAAATGATCTCTGGTCGTTTGGCTGACATGCTGTCTAAAATGTACCTAGGTTCTATGGTACTGAAACACTGGCAGGATGAAGGTTCACACAAAGAAGACTTGGATGTTGTTGAATACTCAATGCAGAAATTGTTTGCTGAGTTTGAAGAAGCACAAGACGGTGTTCTTAAGAACCTACCAGCTCGTCCAGTAGCAGCATTGCTTCGTGTACTGACTATGCCTTTAGGTCGTCGTGCTAAAGCGCCAAGCGATAAACTGATATCTTCTATTGTTGATCAAGTATCTTTCCACACAGATACTCGTGAGCGCATGATCAAAGGTATTTATCGTGGTGAGAAGATTGGTCTAGCTTACGGTGAAGGTCTAACTAATCCTCTAGCTACTTATGATTCTCTATTAGATCGTGTAGAGAAAGCAGAAGGTATCTACAAGAAGATTGGTGCAGCGCTTAAAGCTGGTAAGTACGATGAATCTAATCTATCTATCGAAGGCCGTATCACTGACGGCGTTAAGATGGGCATCATGACCGAAGAAGAAGGTGTATTCATGATCGACTTCGAGAAAGATGTATTAGAAATGGTTCACGTTGACAGCTTCCCTCTTGAGTTCTTTGGCCCAGTTGCTGAAAACCAAGACAAAGAAGTAGCTAAGAAAGCAACAGGTAAGAAAAAAGCTGAGTCAGATTCTGAAACTGCTTAATTTCTCATCCTAGCTTAAGAAGAAGCCCCGCCCTGCGGGGCTTTTTTGTGTCTGGAAATCAGGTATTATCTTGGCATTATTCAACGCTGATTAAGAAAGGAAAATCTAATGCTTGTCAGTAATATGGAAGTCGTCCCTGGTAAACGCATCGTTAAACATCTAGGTATGGTGCAAGGCAGCACAGTACGCGCGAAACATGCCGGGCGTGACATTATGGCCAGCTTCAAAAATATCTTCGGTGGTGAACTCAAAGGTTATACCGAACTGTTAAGTGAATCGCGCGATGAAGCCATTTCCCGCCTGCAACAGCAAGCCAGTGCTCTCGGGGCTAACGCCGTTGTGAACGTTCGCTTTTCAACATCGTCTATCGCTGCGGGTGCCTCAGAGATTTTTGTCTACGGTACGGCGGTTGTGGTGGAAGATCGCTAATGGGCTTTCTGATATTTCTAACGCTTCTGGTGGTCGGCTACCTGTTTGGGCGCATGGCAGAAAAACGCCACTACCGGTCGATCAACGAACGCGAAAACCAATATCGAAGCATTACTTTGATGCCTTTACGCATTCCGCCACCCGAACTATTGAAGCATGACTCTCAACTTGTCAGCGGCAGTGTGGTGATTTCTGTCGATTACTTCAAAACCGTAGCGGCAGGTTTACGAAACCTGATTGGTGGCCGCGTAGGCGCTTACGAATCGTTAATAGACCGTGCTCGTCGTGAAGCAACCTTACGCATGC
>JARGOI010000176.1 GCA_029212275.1 Thalassolituus sp. | reverse complement strand
TTGCAAAACTATGGATCAAAATAAAGCACCAAAACAAAAGACGCTTGCGATGATTTCTACGTTGCCTCTTCAGGTGTTAAAGCAGCCGTTGCTGGGGCGAGAATTACATCAGCGCTATGACGAATACGGCATCATCCAAGTGTTTGACGATGGCAATAAACGCTACCTAAGTTTTGGTACTGCTGACGAACAGAGCTGCCAACTTTTGGCTCGGCCCAATCAACCGCAACACGACTATAGCCGTGCGATGATTTCCGTGCTTAACGTCATGTCAGCTGCGCCTTCACGTGTCGCTATCTTAGGCACTGGTGGCGGACTGTTAGCACGCGCTTTGTTTGAACACCTTGATGATGTTGTTATTGATGCCGTCGATTTACGCCAAGCGGTCATTCAAGTCGCCTATCAATATTTTGGTTTGCCACGCAGTTCAAAACTGAAAACTCATGCATTAAGCGCCCACGATTTTATCGCGCAAGCCCCAGACAATCATTACGAACTCTTGTTTAGCGATTTATATTTGGCCGATGGTTTAGATCTGCAACAGTTGCAAACCACTTTTATTGAGCACTGCCAAAGAGTGTTACAAGAAGACGGTTGGTTAGTATTAAACCTGTGGAAAGAACACCGTGAAAATGGCGTTATGTTACCGCTACTGCGCGAATATTTTTTGACGGTGATGCATGCCACAACGACCGATGGCAATTGGATTATTTGGGCAAGTAATACCAAGCAAACTATTCCAGAAAAAACAGAGGCACGTAAAAAAGCCAAACAACTCAGTGAATTGTTTGGCTTTAATATGTGGCGCGCAGCTAAAGGTTTTTATAAATCATAACCAAGCAAGTCTCACGTTATTGCATTAATAGTGATACGCAAAACCAAAGCTATAAACCCAAGGATCAATTTCTAGTTCACCTAAGTTAGTACCATTTAAATGCACATCGGTATTAATATCCATCCAACGAACTGACGCATTTAGGCCAACAGAATCGTTGATTGGAATATCAGTCCCTAACAATAACGCTAAACCAACAGAGTCATCCAACACAAGATTTCCTAAAGACGACTGCTCGTCAAAAAACAAGGTATAGTTTACGCCGACGCCGGTGTAAACGGATAGTGGCATCTGCTCACCCAAAGGCAAGTCATAAATCAAACTTAGCGTCGGAGGCAGCTGTTTAGTCGAAGCAATTTTACCTGTGCCTTTGAGCGAAATATCATGCGTGAACGGTGCTGCGGCAAGCAGCTCCAAAGAAAAGTCAGTATTTAAACGATAGCTTAAACTGGCGCTCAATTGAGTATTGATATCCGCATCTAACTCACCGCCGCCCAAGCTATTTTTCAACTTATTACTGTTGCTCACTTCTGGACTAACAATGCTTGCTCCAACTCGCGCAGTCCACGTATCTTCTTCGGCATAAGCCGTTGTACTGATTGAGCTTCCAGCAACGACCAAAGTTAAAGCGGCTAATATATTTTTTTTGAATGATCGAGATTTAGATTCTGCGTGTTTAAATTTTGTCAATGTAGTCAGCATGATAATTCCTCTAAGATTCTAGGCTGTGATTTTCTTGCCTGAATTTATTATGCTGATTTATTTTTTTGAGATGTTGATCTATATCAACTTATCGTTTTGAATGAAATTTAGTTTTAAATAACATGTATCTTTACGAATAGCATTTATACAGTGATTAACTTATGACGTGGCTAATTTATAAAGTGGCTAATTTATAAATTGATTAGTGACCAACCGTATCTTGCAGATACTTCATATTTTTTATAGTAATGTCCGACTGATTAATATCGAGTACATCTTCATTAATTAAGCGCTTAAGAAGACGACTGACCGTCTCTGGTGCCATACCTAGGTGATTGGCAATATCTTTACGCGACATTAATAACTGAAACTGATTGGCGGAATAGCCACGCTGTTTGTATCGTGCGGATAAAGAAAGAATAAATCCTGCAATTTTCTGATCTGCAGAATGGTCACCCATATTCACATGAGAAGCATGCATTTCTTTGCTCATCAAGGTCAGTAACTGATGTTGCAGAGACGGCATTTGCGTTGCTAAGGTCGACAGTTCTTTAAAATCAATACTGCAGGCGATTGATGACGAAACGGCCACCGGTGTCGATGTGTAATGTCCTGGATAGATCGCATCCAAACCAAACAACTCACCCGGCAAATGAAAACCGACAATTTGAGAATCGCCATTAGCATCAATTGCAACGGTTTGAAACATTCCTGATTTAACGGCATAGACATGGTGAAACGGATCACCCGCACGATATACCGATTCATTTTGTTTATAGATTTTTGACGTTTCAATAATACTTTCTAGCTGCATCATGTCTTCATCATTGAGACCGACCGGCAAGCACAGCTTTACTAATGAACATTGACTGCATCGTAGCTGTTTAGGACTGGAAGCTGTGGGAATAAGAGCCATAACGAGGTTTGCCAGAAAACGATTAGAGAAGGTTACTATACGCAGATTGTTGACTCACAAGCAATGCGACGTTTGGTTGTTGCACTTTAGGCAATGAAGCATCGAACACCATCGCTATGGAACGCAAAAAATATCGTCCTATATCAGTGACCTGCCAGCCATTGTCCTGAACGGTCAAAATACCATCACTGACAAATCCCTTCAATATATCAAGTTCCGAGTAAAAATATTGTTCGAAAATGATATCGTAAGTTCGACTTATCTCGACTGGATGAATAGAACCTTGGCACATTAATCGTTGAATGACGTCGGCACGAATCATATCGTCGTGCGTTAACGAAAATCCGCGAGCAACCGGCAAACGATTATGACTGATACTTTCTGAATAGGCTTTAATGCTGGTTGAGTTTTGCGAATAACAACCATTAACGTGACTGATGGCACTGACACCCATACCCACTAAGTCGCAACCTGCATGGGTAGAGTATCCCTGAAAATTACGCTGCATGGTGTTGTTGCGAAAAGCGATGGCTAATGGATCGGTCGGCAGGGCAAAATGATCCATCCCTAAATACACATAACCGGCTGCATCTAATTCACGATGAGCTAACAAAAAGAGTTCAATTTTCGCGCTAGCACTGGGTAAGGCAGAGGTTTCAATCAAGCGTTGCGATGCTATTTTATCTGGCATGTGTGCGTAGTTATATAGCGCAATTCGATCGGGTTTCAGAGTCAGCACGCGCTCCAGGGTTTGTTGAAACCTAGGCAGAGTTTGATGCGGCAATCCATACAGTAAATCGAAAGAGACCGAGTCACCACCTGCATCACGTGTCGCACTGACAATGTCTGATATTTCTTCAAAACTTTGTTCGCGATTAATGGCTTTTTGCACCACTGGATCTAAGTCTTGCACGCCCAAACTGACTCGATTAAAACCAATACCCACGAGTTCAGCAGCACGCTGAGCATTAACAGTACGCGGATCTATTTCGATGGCCATCTGCAACTTAGAAGGCAAGCCTAAATGAAATGATTGCGCTACCACTTCCATCATTTCTTCGAGCATTTCTGAAGACAAATACGTAGGGGTGCCGCCGCCTAAATGAATTTGTTCGACGAATCGATCACCATCATACAAATTACTCTGCATTTCAATTTCTTGATAAAGATGATCCATATAATGTTCGACTTGCGACATCTTATGGGTAACCACTTTATTGCATCCGCAGTAGTAACATAGTGACTGACAAAAAGGGATATGAAAATATAAAGATAATGGTCTAGGGACCGGCTGTTGATTGCTGGCGAAGACATGCTCTTGATAATCAACGTCTGTGAATTTGTCGGTAAATTGCAATGCCGTAGGATACGATGTGTAGCGAGGGCCACGGCCTTGATATTTTTCTATCAATGGTTTGATATCTTCGAAATTCACAAGCGATTCTCCGATCGATTTCTTAGTTCAATTAATCTTTCGGATTACTTTTTTCGGCGATCATCATTTTTTTATAAAATAACCAATAGATGTAACCCATAATACCAAGGGTGGCACCGATCACGGCAAGTGAAGCAAGCAGTTCGATTATGATAGGTTGCATGGTTAAATCCTCTTGTCTCTTTTGACTAAGTTCAGATTAGCAAACCAATACAGATAGCGACTTGATACAGATCAATTTTTGAAGCGTTCAAACATAAAAAAACCGAGCCTAAGCTCGGTTAAATGTCATTAAAAACTTAAGACTCTCATTTACTAACCATCAAGGGCGTCATTCACCAACACTTGGGCTTCGTCTAATAAGCGTTGCAAATGCGCGTCACCAGAAAAGCTTTCTGCGTAGATTTTATAAATGTCTTCGGTACCCGACGGACGTGCAGCAAACCAGCCGTTATCGGTCACCACCTTTAGTCCACCAATGGCGGCGTCGTTGCCCGGTGCTTTAGTCATCACTGCTCGGATCGTTTCTCCAGCCAACTCGGTAGAGCGAACTTGCTCTGGCGATAACTTAGACAACTTGGCTTTTTGCTCAGGCGTGGCGCTGGCTTGAATACGATTTTCACAAGGCGTGCCGAGCTTCTTGGTCAGATCTTGATAGATTTGCGCCGGATCTTTGCCTTCTTTCGCAATCATTTCCGCCGACAATAATGCTGGAATCAGACCGTCTTTGTCAGTTGACCAAACCTTGCCATTACGGCGTAAAAAAGACGCACCGGCGCTTTCTTCACCACCAAATCCGAGCGAACCATCAACCAAGCCTGCCGCAAACCACTTAAAGCCCACCGGCACTTCGATCAATTTACGGCCTAGCTTGTCGGCCACACGGTCAATCATCTGACTGCTCACCAACGTTTTACCAATTGCTGTGCTGGCGGACCACTCAGGGCGATTTTGAAACAAATAGTTAATCGCCACGGCAAGATAATGATTCGGCGGCATCAGGCCAGCGCTAGGTGTGACAATGCCATGACGGTCGTGATCGGTGTCGCAAGCAAAGGCGATATCAAAACGATCTTTCAGATCAATCAAACCTTGCATGGCATAAGGCGACGAAGGGTCCATGCGGATTTTGCCATCCCAATCCATACTCATAAACCGGAAGGTCGTATCAACCGTTTGACTAACAACCGTCAAATCCAACTTATAACGCTCGGCAATGGCAGGCCAATAATGCACACCCGCACCGCCCAGAGGATCGACACCCATGCGCACACCGGCGTTTCGGATCAGATCCATATCGATCACGCTGCCTAAGTCATTTACATAGGTGTTTAAAAAGTCGTGTTTATGCGTGGTAGAAGCTTTCAGGGCTTTTTGGTAGGACATGCGTTTTACGCCCTTAAGGCCGTCTTCCAAAAAGCGATTGGCTTGTTGCTCTATCCAACTGGTCACGTCGGTATCTGCTGGGCCACCGTTGGTGGGGTTGTATTTAAAGCCGCCATTATCCGGTGGATTGTGAGAGGGAGTGATGACGATACCATCGGCTAAGCCAGAATTACTGTCTTTGCTGAGTTTGGCGTTGTAACACAAAATAGCGTGCGAAATCGCTGGCGTAGGCGTGTATTCACCGTTGGCAGCCATCATCACATCGACGCCATTGGCAGCCAGCACTTCGAGGGCACTGACAAAGGCAGGTTCGGATAGCGCATGAGTATCGATGCCGATAAACAATGGGCCAGTAATGCCTTTCAGTTGGCGATACTCGCAAAGCGCTTGGCTCATTGCCAGTACGTGGGCTTCGTTAAACGAACGCTTAAAGGAACTACCGCGGTGACCCGATGTGCCAAAGGCAACTCGCTGCTCTGGAATAGAAGCATCCGGCGTGTTGCTGTAGTAAGCAGTGATTAACCGAGCAACATTGGTTAACTTATCTTCTGGCGGCTTCTTCCCCGCCAAAGGGTTAATAATCATTCCAGAATTCGACTGACTCAAGGAGCACCTCCAGTGCGTGATCGTAA
>JARGOI010000175.1 GCA_029212275.1 Thalassolituus sp. | reverse complement strand
CAACGAAATCTGCAAGCCTTGGGGAAAACATGCCGCATGGGGATTGGAAGGGGCCTGCCCCTTGCGAAAAGAACCCGCGGCGTTAGCCGCATAAAACCAAGCCAGCCTGCGCCAGCAGCTACCAGACTTCATCAGTAAAAATATACTGCATAAGAAGCTCGCGCTAGAGAAAAGAAACCGCTGTGTCAGCCGCATAAAACCAAACCCAGCCTGCGCCAGAAGTTAAAACCATAAAAACGAAAAACCCTGCCGCAGCAGGGTTCAATCCAACAGCGATTCCATTAATCAAAATTAATCATCTAACGCCGCTTTATCACGCACCGCACCTTTATCCGCGCTGGTGGCGAACTTGGCATACACCTTCAATGCGGTGGTCACTTTACGTGGACGTTCTTTAGCCGGTTTCCAGCCCAGTTTGTCTTGTTCATGACGACGATGGGCAAGCTCTTCTGCCGATAAATCGACGTTGATTGAGCGGTTTGGAATGTCGATATTGACTATATCGCCTTCACGCAGCAAACCAATGGCACCACCAGATGCAGCTTCTGGAGAGCAATGTCCGATCGACAAGCCAGAAGTACCACCCGAGAAACGACCGTCGGTAAGCAAAGCACAGGCTTTGCCTAACCCTTTGGATTTCAGGTAGGAGGTTGGGTACAGCATTTCTTGCATGCCTGGGCCGCCTTTTGGACCTTCGTAGCGGATAATGACGATGTCACCTGCAACGACTTCATCGGCCAAAATACCTTTTACTGCATCGTCTTGGCTTTCGAAGATTTTGACGCGACCTTGGAATACGTGGATCGATTCATCGACGCCAGCGGTTTTTACCACACAGCCATCCAGTGCGATGTTGCCGTACAGAACGGCCAAGCCACCTTCTAAAGAATACGCATTTTCTAAATTGCGGATACAGCCGTTTTCGCGGTCGCCGTCCAGCGTTGGATAGCGAGTGCTTTGGCTAAAGGCGGTTTGCGTTGGAATACCCGCTGGCCCAGCTTTAAAGAATTGAATAACTTCTTCGGACGGGTTGCGCATGATGTCCCATTTATCGAGGGCTTCTTTCATCGTCGCGCTGTGAACTGTTGGTAGTTCGTTGTGCAATAATCCCGCACGATCGATTTCGCCCAAAATCCCCATGATGCCACCGGCGCGATGCACGTCTTCCATGTGGTAAAGCGGTGAGTTTGGAGCAACTTTACACAGCTGCGGAACCACGCGCGACAAGCGGTCGATGTCTTTTAAATCAAAATCAACTTCGCCTTCTTGTGCCGCAGCGAGAAGATGTAAAATCGTATTAGTAGAACCCCCCATGACGATATCCAGCGTCATGGCGTTTTCGAAGGCTTTAAAATTGGCAATGGAGCGCGGTAAAACCGACTCGTCGTCTTGCTCATAGTAGCGCTTAGCATTTTCAACGATGCGACGGCCTGCTTCTAAGAACAGCTGTTCGCGATCAGCGTGAGTTGCCAAGGTAGAGCCGTTACCCGGTAAGGCAAGACCCAGTGCTTCGGTTAAGCAGTTCATCGAGTTGGCGGTAAACATACCGGAACAAGAACCACAGGTCGGACAAGCACTGCGCTCGTATTCAGCCACTTTTTCGTCAGAGGCAGAATCGTCAGCCGCAATCACCATAGCATCCACTAGGTCGAGCTTATGCTCAGACAGCTTAGTTTTACCAGCTTCCATGGGGCCGCCAGAGACGAAGATCACCGGGATATTTAAACGCAAAGATGCCAGCAACATTCCCGGTGTAATTTTGTCACAGTTAGAGATACAGACGATGGCGTCGGCGCAGTGGGCGTTCACCATGTATTCAACCGAGTCGGCAATCAGTTCACGACTTGGCAAGCTGTATAGCATGCCGTCATGACCCATGGCGATGCCGTCATCCACGGCGATGGTATTGAATTCTTTGGCAACGCCGCCGGACTTTTCAATTTCGCGCGCAACCAGTTGGCCCATATCTTTTAAATGGACATGGCCTGGCACAAATTGAGTAAACGAGTTGGCCACGGCAATGATTGGCTTTTGAAAATCGTCGTCTTTCATACCGGTGGCGCGCCATAAGGCACGTGCGCCAGCCATATTGCGGCCAGCGGTCGAGGTCTTGGAACGATAAACAGGCATGATGTCTTATCTCTTGATGCGTGAAATTAGAATGATTTAGAGGCATCATTGTAGCAACCATAAGGTAACAACCAAAGCCAAACGTTTTGGGTGCTCATGCTGTTAGGCAGGGCATCTCATTTGAATCATCCAAATTGAATGAAAACGCTTTACGTCATACATCACTAAGGGGAAACCGACATGATTAAGTTGACGATGTTTTACGATGGCCAATGCCCGTTGTGCGTGGCAGAAGTGACTCAGTTAATGAAGCGCGATAAAGAACAGCGCATGTTGATGGTGGATATTCAACAACCGGGCTTTACCGAGCGCTATCCGCATATCGATCCGCAGGCCGCCAGTGACATACTGCATGCTGAGCTACCAGATGGTCGAATTATTCTAGGGTTAGATGTGGCGCATCAAGCCTGGGGGCTGGTGGGCAAAGGGTATTTGTATGCGCCACTGCGCTGGCCTGTGATTCGTTGGTTTGCGGATAAAGCGTATCTTTGGTTTGCCCGAAACCGCTATAGGGTTTCAGGCTGGCTGACGGGCAAAGAGCGTTGTGGCACATGTGGACCAAAAGGGTGTTCGATTGATGGTGCTAGCTCGAATGATAAATAGATACATCGTTCTAGCGCTTTGCGCGTGTCTCTCTGCTTGCAGTTTTGCTCCGCTGCAACCCTTGCCTCTTGAGAACACTAACAGTAAGAATACCTCTGCTAAGAGGGCCCCAGTATTTTTAGCCCATGGAGCCAGTAGCGGCAGTGAGCCTTTAAACTCGATGGCAGCCATAAAAGCCACGCTAGGCAATCCTCACTACGATGGCATCGAAGTTGATCTCGTGTTGACCGGAGACAGCATCCCTGTGTTGGCGCATGATCCGTGGATCAACGAGGATAGCTGTCGTCGCAAAGATGGTGCGCCTTTTGAGCAGTTCTTGATCAAAGACATCGCCTTTGATGAATTAACTCGTGTATTTGAATGTCGCTTTCTAAGTGCCAATCATCCTGCAGATGATGGACAGTATTATTCACTAGTCTCGTTATCTGAAGTGCTGCATTTTGTCAGACATTACCCGGATGACATTCTCTATTTGGATTTGAAAATTCAAGAGGATATGACTCAACCTGCCATTGAATACGTGGCTGAAATTTATCATCAGCTTATTGCTGTCGAGATAAGTAATCCAATCTTCATTGAAGTGCCGGAGTCGGCTCAAATTCAGATACTAGAATCGCAGTTTAGCGACTACGAAATAACGAAAGTGTTGTCATATCCAGCCTTTTACGCTGGTGAAAACTGGAACAAAGTGGGGGCATGGTCGGCGTTAAAAACCTTTGTTTTTCCGAGTCGTCCATTATCAACCGTAACGGATGCCGGTGCCGATATGCTGATGAGCCCAACGGTGGTGATGTCGTATTCCTCTATTAAAAAATTGCATCGAGAACGCGTTTTATTTGGCACATTTTTTGTGGATACGCCGAAAGCATTTTCCATTGCCATTGATCACGGTGCCGATGTCATCATTACCGACATTTCCCCTACGCACATGTCTGAACTCAGCTTGAAGGATAAACAATGACCCCCTCCAGCACCGATCTGATCTTCTTGCCTCTTGGCGGCACTGGCGAGATTGGGATGAATATGAATCTCTACGGTCACGATGGTCGCTGGCTGATGGTGGATTGCGGTGTCACCTTTCCTAAGCCGGGACGAATTAGCGCCTATGGCACGCGCCATCATTCAGGCGAGCCCGATACGCAAATGCCCGATCCCGAATTTATCGAAGCGCGCAAAGATCAACTTGATGGTTTGGTGATTACCCACGCGCACGAAGACCACGTCGGGGCGGTGCCGTATCTGTGGCACAAGTTACGTTGTCCTATTTATTGCACGCACTTTACTGCCGAAGTACTGAAAAAGAAACTCGCCGAGCACGGCTTATTGCATCAAGTAAAAATCATCATTCCGGAAACCAGTGAGCGACTTCATATCGGCCCGTTTGATGTGGAGTTTTTAGAATTAACCCATTCGATCCCTGATCCAAACGCTTTAATGATCCGAACGCCGGTGGGGAATATTTTTCATACCGGTGATTGGAAGTTAGATCCTGATCCTGTGGTGGGTCATGGCTATAAAAGAGAAACCTTCACGCAGTTGGCAGAAGAGGGCGTATTGGCGATGGTGTGTGATTCCACTAATGCCACTACGTCTGGTCACTCGGTGTCAGAAGGTGAACTTTATGATGGTTTGCGACATTACATCGAAGGCGCCAAAGGGCGGGTGATCGTGACCTGTTTCGGCAGCAATATTGCTCGTTTGTTAACACTTTCTCATATTGCGGAAGATACCGGCCGTTACATGGGGTTATACGGTCGTTCGATGATCAATATGCATCTGTGCGCCAAGCGCGCCGGCGTTTGGCCATTCAGTGCCGGTTCCGTCGATACCGGACATTTAGGCTATTTACCGCGCCACGAAGTACTTGCCGTCGCCACCGGCAGTCAAGGCGAACCGCGTACAGCGTTACGCCGATTAGCAGCCGGTACGCATCCTGATTTTGAATTAGAAGCTGGCGACAGAGTGATTTTCAGTGCTCGTGCAATCCCCGGCAACGAAGAAGCTATCAACGGTGTGATTGAACAGC
Organism: Thalassolituus sp.; assembly: GCA_029212275.1. Lineage (GTDB taxonomy): Bacteria > Pseudomonadota > Gammaproteobacteria > Pseudomonadales > Oceanobacteraceae > Thalassolituus. The sequence continues at coordinate 1,151 of JARGOI010000175.1, read as the reverse complement.
TCAAAAGTATGGGCGTAGAGGTGATTACTGCCGACGAAGCTGAGCTACCCATTCATGCCTCAGGGCACCCTGCGCAAGAAGAACTCGAAACCTTATACCAATGGGTAAGGCCAGAGATCTCAATTCCAGTGCATGGCGAAGAGGTTCATATGAAAGCGCATGCAGGTTTAGCGAAAGGATGTGGAATACCAAGGTCAATGACGGGACGCAATGGTGATGTGTTTATGTTGAGTCCTGTGCCCGGTATGCAACGACAAAAGGTACGTACCGGACGCTTAGGTTGGGAGAAAGGTCAGCTGGTAAAAATATAAGAAATAATTCTAAATTAAAAACATTCTAATATTGGAAAAATAGCAGCAAAAAATAAACACTAATATTGCTCGATCAGTGTCGTAGCGGTTACAAATCGAACTAAAACTTACAAAAATCTCTGCTACGCTTAAGATATTGATATGCGTATTGGATTTTGAAATGCCAGCTGCTCCACGCCCAGAAAAAGAACTCGCACGCTTAAGTGCTCTTATTGAATTGGATATCTTGGATACTTCGTCAGAGGTTGAATTTGATGCCCTAGTCAAAGCCGCTTCGTTGGTCTGCAATGCGCCTATTTCACTAATAAGCTTAGTAGATGCCGAACGTCAATGGTTTAAGGCGAATGTGGGATTACCTGGCACCACAGAAACCCCGCGTGAACTGGCTTTTTGTGCCTATGCAATTCATGACGACGATATTTTTGAGGTGGAAGATGCCAGCAAAGATCCACGATTTATTGATAACCCATTAGTCACCTCCAATCCTGATATCCGCTTTTACGCGGGCGCTCCTTTAACTCTGCAAAATGGAGCTCGTGTCGGTACCCTATGCGTAATCGATACAGAGCCAAGAAAACTCAATGAGCATCAGCGTGCCACGCTCCAATGGCTTGGAAAGGCCGCCGCAAAAGCGCTTGAGGGGCGTCGTGCATTATTAGCAGAACGTCAGATCGTTAAGCAAATATCTGAAGTTGCCAACCAGTTATCGCAAAGCGAAGCTCGATTTCGTATTTTTAGCGAAGCGTCGCCCTGTGGCATTTTTGCCACAGATGCAAATGGTAGCTGCACTTATACCAATCGTCGTTGGCAGGAAATTTATGGGTTAAGCCTCGAAGAAAG
>JARGOI010000174.1:4772-5919 GCA_029212275.1 Thalassolituus sp. | reverse complement strand
ATCGCAATTTTTTTCATAGAGTCTTCTTTGTAAATTTTAACTTGTCACTCAGTCTGGCATATTGCTGGATGTTCGAGGATCGAGCACGTATTCTGGTGACGAATTTTGGATTAAACGAATAAACGTTAATCTGTGCGATAAATTTCAATTATTGTACCTTAAATCGCGATAGTGTATAAGTGCTGTATAACATTTCGTGACTATTTTTTAGGAGTTGTTTCATGTCTTATCAAGCCCCATTGCGTGAGATGCAGTTTGTACTGTATGAGTTATTAAACGGTGATGAAATTTTACCCGCGTTGCCTGGATGTGAAGATGCAACGCGTGAAATTATTGATGCCATGTTAACCGAAGGTGCCAAACTGGCAGAAAACGTATTGGCTCCGCTCAACGTTCCAGGTGACCGCGAAGGCTGTCAATACGATCCAGAAACCAAGTCAGTCAAGACCCCCGATGGTTTTCCAGCGGCTTATAAGCAATATGCAGAATCCGGTTGGACGTCGTTAGCATCGCCTATTGAATACGGTGGTCAAGGCTTACCACATACGCTCAACACACTGAATGAAGAGATGGTGTGTTCCGCCAACTTGTCTTTAGGCATGTATCCCGGCCTGACTCACGGCGCAGTGAATGCGTTAACCAGTTATGGCAGTGATGAGTTGAAGGAAGTTTACTTGCCACGTCTGGTCAGCGGTGAGTGGACGGGCACCATGTGTCTTACCGAACCTCAGTGTGGTACTGACTTAGGTTTGATTCGCACCAAAGCCAACCCACAAGCCGATGGTAGCTACGCTGTTTCAGGAACTAAAATCTGGATCACCGGTGGCGAACATGACTTGGCTGATAACATTATTCATTTGGTGCTGGCGAAACTGCCAGATGCACCGTCTGGTTCAAAAGGCATCTCGTTGTTCCTAGTGCCTAAGTTTTTGGAAGATGGCAGTCGTAACCCTGCATTTTGTGGTGGTTTAGAACACAAAATGGGCATTAAAGGTTCAGCCACCTGTGTGATGAACTTTGAAGAAGCCAAAGGTTGGATCATTGGCGAACCCAACAAGGGTCTACAAGCGATGTTTGTAATGATGAACAGTGCTCGTTTGATGGTTGGCTTGCAAGGGTTAGGCATTGCCGAAGCGGCTTATCAAGT
>JARGOI010000174.1:0-4672 GCA_029212275.1 Thalassolituus sp. | reverse complement strand
CAAGATTGGCCAGTAGAACAGTTTGTCCGTGATTCACGTATTACTCGTATTTACGAGGGTACCAACGGTATCCAAGCGTTGGACTTGGTCGGTCGTAAGTTGGGCCTCGCTGGTGGACGTCCGGTGAAGCGTTTATTCGCTATGTTTGATCAATACATGAAAGACGATGTGCCACACAAAGACGCTTTGCGCAAAGCCGTCACCAGCTTGCAAAAAGCCACGATGTGGATTGCTCAGAATGGTGCCAGCGATCGCGAACAAGCCGGTTCGGCAGCAACGCCTTATTTACGTTTGATGGCGCTTACAACCGTCGCGTATTTTTGGAGTCGCATGGCTGTGATTGCACAGAAGGCGCTAGATGAAGGATCTACTGAAGTGGATTACTACAATGCCAAGCTTAAAACTGCTGCATTTTATATGGCTAAGATTCTGCCTCAAACAGACTCTTTATGGGCAGAAATTGAAGCGGGTAAAGAAACTCTGATGTCGATGACGGCTGACGAATTCTAAATTAGTACGTTCATCGAAGTGAAATAGCGGGGATTGGTATGGCGAAGCGTATTTTTATCACTGGTGGTACCGGATTTATCGGTAGCAAACTGATCGACCAATGGATTGATCAAGGCCACGTGGTAACAGTGCTCACGCGCCAGCCAGTCAAAGCCCGTGCTCGCTGGTCAAAACCAGTCACCGCAATTTCAGACTTAAACGCAGCAACCGAACGTTACGATTGGTTGATTAATTTGGCCGGTGAAGGCATTGCTGAGAAGCGCTGGACAGCTTCTCGCAAGACAGCATTGCGTAATAGCCGAATTAATCTCACCGAGCGCCTGGTGCGCTGGGCCGAAAGTACCGGACAGAAATTTGAGAAAGTGTTGACTGGCTCTGCTGTGGGCGTTTATGGCAGTTTTGCTGAAGGTCCAACTCCAGCGTTAACTGAAGATGCCGCTTGCGGCGACGATTTTTCTGCACATTTGTGCACCGATTGGGAAACTGCGGCCAAAGGACTTGCGCGTTTCACAAAGCAACTGACGTACTTACGTACTGGCATTGTGTTGGGTCCCAATGGCGGCATGCTGCAACGTCTTTGGCTACCTTTTAAATTAGGTTTGGGCGGGCGCATTGGTGACGGTACGCAAGTGCTCTCGTGGATTCACTTGGATGATTACTGTCGTGCTGTCGATTTGTTACTGGCGGATAAGGGTGCTGGCAGTGAGCATGGCGTATTTAATATGGTGGCACCGCAAGCGGTCACTAATCGTGAATTTACCGAGACCTTGGCGAAAACCATCAAACGACCAGCGTTGTTTCCAATGCCGACATTGGTCGCCAAGACCTTGTTTGGTGAAATGGGAGACTTGCTGTTAAAAGGACAACGAGTTGCACCTGCCCAGTTGGTGCAGCATGGTTTTTCTTTTCAATATCCGGATTTAGATGTTGCGTTAACGGCAATAAATTCTAAGTGGTGACGGTTTTCGTATTTTGAAAGCGAGATGCGCTTCTAATACACAAGCCCTCTAATATAGAAATATTCAATGCAAATATTGTTAGACGTTTTTTCTCGTTTAACAATATTCTAATTAGCAAAAATTCATCGGTATCCCTGTCATCTCTGCATAAAATACTTTTTTACGTGTCATTACTCCTTAAAATATCGTTCTCTTGCACACCGATTAGGTAATTGTCGTGTCTTTATGTATTATTTTGACACTAATTTTTGACACCTGTCTAATATGACTCTCAGACCAAATACGGCTTTCTCATATCAATTATGGCGATAAATACACAGAAAAATGACGCACAAAAGTTTCCTGTAGTTTTCTGTTATTTCGGATGGCGAAGTACCTATCTTGTAGCTAAACCTAAGACTGTAAACCCCAATCGTCATAGGTATTAAGAATGAATACAAGCCGCCAAAAACTTGATCACGTTCTCTTTGAATTCGATGGTAGTTATACCGTCAGCTACGTGAATTTCTCTCGTGGCAGCGAACTTGCTGATGCTCAATTAATTTTGACGTTAGAGCGCGAGTGCGAACGAAAGACGTTTGCTTTTGCTCAACCACATTTCAACAATGTGGATAAAAACTTAGTGTCTAGCAAAGGTCTTTATATTGCAGCCATTAAAAGCTCGCCGTTGTCGCCAAATCGAGTAGAAGTCGGCGATAGCGAAGGTGGATTTGCCTACTTTACGGCAAAAAATGTTAAAAACATTACACCGATGGCTTAAAAGAACGACTGCAGCAGGTCAATGAACCCTTCATTGATCTGCATTTCCTTCGTGTATCCCCACTCTAATTTCGTTACTATTCCAAAATCATAATGCTATTTGGCATGAGTATACGAAATTGCTATTCCCTGTATTGTTTGGATCGACTCCTGAGTTCTTATGTTAACGAATTCAGATTGGACGGCCTTATTGCTGACGGTGCGCCTTGCCACTGTCGTGACCCTGATTTTGTTGGTCGTGTGCATACCCCTTGCTTGGTGGTTGGCCCGCAGTCGTTCTGTGTGGCGGGGACCACTTTGGGCAATCACCACTTTACCCTTGGTTTTGCCACCGACCGTGCTTGGTTTTTATCTTCTGATCGCGCTAAGTCCAATGTCTGCTTTAGGTGGTTGGCTTCAAGCCTCTGGATTGCCTAGTCTGGTATTTTCCTTCAGCGGCTTAGTCGTCGCTTCCATTATTTATTCTCTGCCTTTTGTGTTGCAGCCGATCTATGCCTCAATGATGCAAATTGATAACAAGGTATTGGATGCTGCGACCACGTTAGGGGCAGGACCTTGGAATCGATTTTTTTACATAGTACTGCCGTTATCGCGCCAAGGTATATTGTTGGCGGCCTTGCTGGGTTTTTTGCATACGGTGGGTGAATTTGGCGTAGTGTTGATGTTGGGAGGTAATATTCCCGGTGAAACTCGCGTGTTATCGGTACAGATATACGATTACGTAGAATCGTTGGATTTTGCTGGTGCACATCGTTTGTCGTTGATTCTTACCTGTTGTGCCTTTTTAGTATTGTTGGTGATCTACCGGCTCAGTGATGTGTCTCGTACAAAGCGAGATAAACAATGACAGAGATGATCACTAAAGACATCAACACTGGCGACATGAACACTAACAGTATTCAAATGACCCTGGCTCGCCGTGACTTTGAGTTGAAGTTGAACGTGACTTTGCCAACAACTGGCATTGTGGCTATTTCTGGGCCGTCCGGCTCCGGTAAAACCAGTGTATTGCGTTGCCTTGCCGGTTTAGAAACAGAGGCATCAGCCGATATTTGTTTCAACGGCAAGGTATGGCAGCAAGGATCGCGCTGCTTAGTTAAGGCGGCCCAACGTCCGTTGGGCTATGTTTTTCAAGAAGGCGGTTTACTGCCGCATTTGACCGTCTTGGGGAATCTGCAGTTTGCTAATAAAAGAGCGCTTAAAAGAGGTTTAACGCCCCATCCTGATCCAAGTGCGTGGCTAGAGCACATCAATATAGCGCACTTAGCCGAACGCTATTCTCACGATCTTTCCGGCGGCGAGCGTCAACGTGTCGCTATTGCCCGCGCACTATTAAATCAGCCGCCCATTTTATTATTAGATGAGCCACTGGCGTCGTTAGATTACGAAAAAAGACACGAAGTGATGTCGCTGCTAGAAACTTTGCGACGAGAATTTAAGGGTCTCATTTTTTACGTCAGTCACGAAGCCACCGAGTTGGGTCGTTTAGCCGATCATGTAATTGCGATAGAGCAGGGCGAGCAGAAGTTTAGTGGCTTAATTTCTCAGCTGATTGCGTCTGGACAACCTTTGGGCCGTGACTACATGTCAGTGATTGAAGGGCAAGTCACTGGACGCGATGGGCGTTGGCAGTTGACACGTGTACAAGCCGGAAAGACGTTGATGTGGGTGCCAGGATTAAGCGTTCCTTTGGGTCAATCGTTGCGTTTATTGATCGATGCACGAGACGTGACCTTAACACTGACTGAGCCCGAACATTGCAGTACTCAAAATGTGATGTCGGCGCGTATCGAAACGATCAGAGAGTTAGGGCAGGGCCAAGTATTGGTGGTGATGCAGCTCCCCGATTGTGGAGAACAAAGCTTATTGAGTGTCATTACTGCGGAGTCGGTGCATCGCTTGGGATTACAGCCGCAGAAGCCGGTGTACGCGATGGTGAAAGCAATAGCGATCAGTCGTCGTTAATTTATTCTAGCGATTATTAATCTTACTTTTTTATAAATAACTTTTTTTTACGCACTATCAATACGTTCTCTAGAATAAATCTAACTGCGACGTGTCGGTTTTTTTATTGCGCGAAGCCGTTTTGGGTTTGCGTGACGCACTTCTTTTTCTTGAGCCATGACGCTCACCAATCAAACGCGATGTTTGTACGAAATTTTGATCTCGGATTTCTGTTAAACGCAATTTCGCGACGCGTGCGGCGTGATCAAAGTCGACCAACGGCGCGGGGTAATCTTGACCAATTACGACGCCAAACTGGGCTTGCTGACGGGTGCCCATTTTCCAAGGTTCATGAATCCAGTGGGTACTTACATTCGCCAGTTCGGGCACCCATTGGCGGATAAATTTGCCACTAGGGTCTAAGCGCTGAGCCTGCAATGTGGGATTATAAATGCGTGGAATATTGATTCCAGTGGTGCCTGATTGCATTTGAATTTGCG
>JARGOI010000173.1:3088-5931 GCA_029212275.1 Thalassolituus sp. | reverse complement strand
ATAATGATGCAGTTGTCATTTTTGTCACGCACCACTTCCATTTCGTACTCTTTCCAACCGATCAAAGACTCATCGATTAGCAATTCTTTGGTGGGAGATAAATCCAAACCGCGAGTACAAATTTCGTCAAATTCTTCTTTGTTGTAAGCAATACCGCCGCCCGTGCCACCCATGGTAAACGACGGACGAATAATACAAGGGAAGCCCAAGCCTTTTTGCACTTGACGCGCTTCTTCCATGCTGTGGGCGATGCCCGCACGTGGGCATTCCAAACCGATTTTCTTCATCGCTTGGTCGAAACGATTACGATCTTCTGCTTTGTCGATGGTATCGGCATTGGCGCCAATCATTTCGACATTGTATTTTTTCAGAACACCTGCAGCTTCTAGTCCCAAAGCGCAGTTCAATGCCGTTTGGCCACCCATAGTTGGTAGCAAGGCATCGGGACGTTCTTTTTCGATAATTTTGGTGACTGCTTCGATGGTAATGGGCTCGATGTACGTTGCATCAGCCATCGACGGGTCGGTCATAATGGTGGCTGGATTCGAGTTCACCAGAATGACGCGATAACCTTCTTCACGCAGCGCTTTACAGGCTTGTGCGCCTGAATAATCAAACTCACAGGCCTGACCAATAACAATTGGGCCAGCGCCGATGATCAAAATACTTTGTATGTCAGTACGTTTTGGCATGACTCAGCAATTCCTGTTACAGCTATTGCGCAGCTTTCGCAGCGTTAGCGGTTTTAATCAATTCGATGAAGTGGTCAAACAAGGGCGCGACGTCGCGTGGACCTGGACTGGCTTCTGGGTGTCCTTGGAAGCTAAACGCGGGGCAATCGGTACGGGCAATGCCCTGCAACGTGCCGTCGAAGAGCGACTTATGAGTCGCTTTCACGTTGGCTGGCAACGACGATTCTTCTACCGCGAATCCGTGGTTCTGAGCCGTAATCATCACCCGTCCAGTCGTTAGATCTTGAACGGGGTGGTTACCGCCATGATGCCCCAAGTCCATTTTCATGGTTTTTGCACCGGAAGCGAGCGCCAATAATTGATGGCCTAGGCAAATACCAAACACTGGAATTTGCGTCGGTAAAATTTCTTGAATGGCTTTGATGGCGTAATCGCAAGGCTCTGGATCACCAGGGCCATTGGATAAAAAGATACCATCTGGATTCATCGCCAACACATCCGCAGCGGAGGTTTGGGCTGGAACAACCGTCAACTCACAACCGCGTTCGGCCAACAAACGTAGAATGTTACGCTTTACGCCATAATCGAACGCGACAACCTTGTAGGTTTTCGCGGTGTTTTCGTTGAATCCTTTGCCCAGCGCCCAATCACCTTGAGTCCACTGGTAAGGTTCTTTAACGGTGACCACTTTCGCTAGATCAAGTCCCTTTAATCCGGCAAAGCTCTGTGCCGCAGCAATGGCTTCGGCAATGGCTGCATCGCTGTGTGCATCGGCACGGGCAATCATGCAACCATTTTGCGCGCCCTTTTCACGCAAGATGCGCGTTAAACGACGCGTATCAATGTCGGCAATACCTAACACATTCTGCGCTTTTAAATATTCGTCCAATGCCATGGTGCTTCGAAAGTTGGAGCAAACCAGTGGCAAATCACGAATAATCAAACCGGTGGCGTGCACCTTGCTGGATTCGGCATCTTCATCATTTGTGCCGTAATTGCCTATATGTGGATAGGTCAGCGTGACCATTTGGCTGGCATAAGATGGATCGGTCAGGATTTCCTGATAGCCGGTCATAGAGGTGTTAAACACGACCTCTCCTACTGACAGTCCTTCGGCACCAATACTGGTACCTTTAAAGATGCTGCCATCTTGAAGAGCTAGAATCGCTGGCGTAGACAAGACTCATTCCCCGAAATATACGATAAACTTGGCGTGCGTCTGCAGTGGACTGGGCTAATCCGCTTGCCCTGAGCTTCAGCCGTAAAAAAGCGGAATGGCGACACATTTGACACCATCCCGCTTCGGCTAAATTTTTTGACGTGCGGCAAAAGCCTGCACTGCACACTTGAATTGGGCGCAGATGATACTGAAAAAGGCGTTTGATGTCACGTACTGAACTCACCAAGAGAGCAGCTACTAGAAGATCAGAAATTTCACATTATTATTACATGTGTTAAATTGTGCCAACCGAGAGATTTAATGGCGAACTAGAATCTAGTTTGCCCGAAAACAATTGCGTAATATATTGAAAATTGTGGGCTTTGAGTGCAATTTTCTTTTTGTGTTTATATAAAAATAACAGCATGGGTATCTAATATGTTTCAACGTTCATCTTTTAATAGACGAATGATCGTCCTATTTTCATTACTGTTCTCTAACTTTTTCTTACTGTCGGTTGCGGTATCGGTCAACGCTGATCAAAGCACCAAAATTGATGAAACTATTCCTTGGGAAGTAAGTAATCAAGGCAAAGAGCCAACGGATGTAACCACTTGGCGTCGTGAAATTCCAGGGGCAGATGTAAAGCAATTTCGTGGTGAAGTTTTACTCAACCACCCTGCACTTCATGTGCTAAGCGCCATCAATAACATCCAAGATCTTGATAAATGGGTCTATTTTTGTCGTGATAGTTACAAGATTGATGACACTGACAATGTCTACATGGAGTATAAGGGTGTATGGCCCGTTGCCTCTCGCTATGTTGCATTACAAAACAACTTCGAAATTAAAGGCGGTGTAATATTAATTAATAGCGTTAATATTAAAGGAGTAGGCCCACAACCTAAAAACATGGTGCGCATTCAAGAATTCAATAACTTGTTTGAAGTTACCCCATTAGGACCAAACACAACCAAGCTGCGCTTCACAAC
>JARGOI010000173.1:0-2988 GCA_029212275.1 Thalassolituus sp. | reverse complement strand
TAAAACGATGTTCGTTAAAAACCAAGTACATCCTGCATATCATACAAACCGGCTGGTTGCTGAGTAACCCAATTAGCAGCACGCACCGCGCCTTTGGCAAAGGTCATGCGGCTTTGCGCTTTATGCGTAATTTCTACACGCTCGCCTTCTGTGGCAAACATCACCGTGTGGTCGCCCACAACATCGCCACCGCGAATGGTTTCAAAACCAATCTGCTTGTGCGGGCGCGCACCGGTTTGACCTTCGCGACCGTAACACGCCACTTCGTTTAAATCCCACCCCAAGGTTTCGGCCACAACTTCGCCCATGCGCAATGAGGTACCAGAGGGTGCATCGACTTTATGACGGTGATGCATTTCGATGACTTCGATATCGCTATCTTCACCCATGACCGATGCCGCCATGCGCAACAAATTAAGGCACAGGTTCACACCCACCGAATAGTTTGGCGCAAAGACAATGCGCGTAGTACTTGCCGCTGCTTTAAGCTGCGATTTCTGCGAGTCACTCAACCCAGTGGTACCAATAACAATCGCTTTGCCTTTGTCGCGGCATAAAGCCACGTTGGCCATGGTTGATTCAGGAGAAGTAAAATCAATCAATACGTCAAAATCATCAGCAATGTCGGCGACCGACGTCGCCGTGGTGACGTTCAACGTGATCCCTAAACCAGCCAAGGCACCGGCATCGATACCTGCCATTGGATCGTTGGCCAACACAACCGCACCGGTCAGCGAGGCTTGTTTATCATTATTGATGGCTTCAATCAGTACACGTCCCATGCGCCCAGCGGCACCGGTTACAGCAATTCGAGTCATGGTGGAGCTTCTTTGTTTTTTAATGTGCGCTAAGGATACCGAAGCCGAGAGGAATAGAAAACGTTTGCGCTAATAAAGCGGGAAGATAATCTTTTTAAGTGTCTCTTTTTAGGTGTCCCTATTTTGGAGCCATGGCCCGCGAAATCAATGTTTTGCATTGCGCTAGCCATGCCTGTCGGTCGATGCCTTCAATATCAAATAACGAACTTCCACCTGCGTCTTGCAACATAATTAAGCCGTGCAACGAGCCGCGCATGTACATGGCGGTTTTCATCGGATCGGTAATCACATTGGTGTCGACCGAGTGGTCGTCAATCCCGCGCTGAACACAGCTGGCCATCAAGGTCATAATGCGTTTTTCGGCAGCGATGAATGCCTGTTGTGAAGGAGTAATTTCCTTCTCAGCATTGTGTTTTATGTTCGCTAGGCCACTGGCGAGTGTGAGTATTCGAAAGTAGTCGCGTTCATGATAATAAAAATCAAGATATGCCTCACCTAAGGCGGCCATAGCGATAAAGCCAGTGGCGCATTTTTCAGTGTATTGGGCCATGCGTTGATGCAGTAAATCACCTGCTCTGGCGCACAAGCCAATGTGTATATCTTCCTTGTCGTGGAAGTACACATACAGTAATCCGCGGCTAAACCCTGCGCTTTGCGCTATCGAGTTCATTGAGGTTTTGTCGAAGCGTTGTTGGATGAAGGCTTCTTCAGCGGCATCCAAAATAGCTTCGCGTCGTTCTAGTTTTTCATCTGGGTTTCGTGATCGCACGCGTGTTAGGCCTTTTTTTAACTCTACGTATATTGACATTCTATCTTTAATTAACATATTGTCAATTACTGACAACTTGTTAATAGTGGTGTGGATATGAAACAGTTTCTTCTGGCTCGGAATTTAACAAAAGGAGCTTTAACGAAAGCGGCTTTACTAAGCGCCGTTGCATTAAGTGTGGTGCTAACGGCATGTACCGATTCAAAAAACCCGTCGTCGACCGCCAGCACAGATGCCACTCAAGCTACTAATGCAAACCCAGCAAAGTCCTTACCCGTAAAGGTGGCGAGTCTTGTGAGTGAACCTCTGCTTGAGTCACGCGTATTTACTGGCACAACTCGCGCCGTCAGTCGGGCGATTATTCGCTCACAAGTTGCCGGTCGTGTCGCACGCTTACCGGTGACGCTTGGCAAAGAAGTCAAATCTGGCGAGCTATTATTAGAGCTGTACAACCCAGAAGCTAATCCTGCCGCTCAGTCTGCAGAGCGCCAATGGCGACAACTGGTATCACAACAAACTCAGCGTCAGCGCGACTTTGACCGAATTAGTTCACTCTATGAAAATGGCACCGTAAGTAAGCAGGAATTCGAACAGGTGCGCACCGATTTAGAATCCCTCACGGACCAAACCTTATCGGCCAAAGAACAATTCAGTCGTGCCCAACGATTGAACTTGGAGCGTTTAATTAGCGCTCCGTTTGCTGGCGTTGTCACCACGATTCATACCGATATTGGCGAGGTAGTCTCGCCCGGTCAAGCGTTGCTGGGCATAGCCGACCCGTCGCAAACCGAAGTTGAAATGGCGATCAACAATGACATTGCGACCAGTCTAAAGGTCGACGATCTGGTCAGCGTCATTTTACCTTTTGAACAAAATAGCGAGCGCCAAGGAATGGTGACTGAACTGAGTCCATTCCGTGAGCGCGGTGCCCTGCCAACGGTTGTTTTGGCATTCCCCGAAAAAGAGGTTCGCCCTGGCGTCGCAGTGCATGCTCGTTTTGATATTCATAAAGGGGATGGATTTATCGTACCCATGAGTGCGTTGGTTCGGAAAGGTGACGGCGCGGTGATTCATCGAATTAATTCCGACCATCAAGCTGAGGCCGTGCCGGTTACTTTGGGTTTAATGCAGCCAAATGGCATTGAAATAAGCGCGACTAAGGCGCGACCTTTAACGGCAGGAGAACAATTTGTCGTGACTGGGAGTCATCGTTTATTTGATGGGGCCAGTGTGGAGATTACTCCATGAATCTGTTTGGTTACATATACAACTATAAACGTTTAGTACTGGCATTAACGGCCATGTTTATGTTGTTAGGTATTGCATCTTGGTTGACGATGGCACGGCAAGAAGATCCGAGTTTCCCTTATCGCACCGGAACAATTCGGGTGGTATTTCCAG
>JARGOI010000172.1:4692-5966 GCA_029212275.1 Thalassolituus sp. | reverse complement strand
CTGCTGGCAATTTCCGTTGCGCCGTCTTGCACTTGCTCAATGGCTTTGGATACACCAGATGCACTTGTTGCCGTACCCGCAGTTTCTTTCGAGATACGCTGAGACAAACTAACACAGGTTTCAATACCCGCATCCAATTGCTCAGATTTGGTATTTACTTCTTCTACAATCGTTGAGATTTTTTCGGAAAAACGATTAAACGAGCGGCAAATATCGCCCAGCTCATCTTGCTGATTGTATTTAAGGCGACGAGTTAAATCACCATCGCCATCGGCAACTTGATGGAGTGAGTAAGTAATTTCCAGCAAAGTTTTAATCACATGTGCACGAACGTAGTAAGCGATGAAGATAAGAACCGCAAGACAGCCCAGTAAAATCATAATCATCGTGGTTGATGTGGTCGCTTGTTGCTCGGCAATGCCTTCAACTTTATTTTCTACTTGTTGGTCAGCTTGACCTTCTACCACGGCTAATTGCTGCATTAGTTTATCGGAAGCGATATCGTAAAGGGATTGCTGTTGTTGAAAGTTATTGAGGTTTAAAACAACTTGGTTTAGCAGCTGTGTATGCTGTGCTAAGTATTCTTTGTAAACCTTTTCCAAGCTACCTGAGCCAAACTCTGCCGGTACCGTGTTGGTATATAATCCGCTCGCAAGCATTTCTTCGACCGCACCATGTTGAAATGCAGTTGCTTCATTTAGCTGCGCTTGCAGCTTCTCTGACACCCCTTCAGATTTCATTAGAGCTAAAAAATACATCTGTTGGAAAAAGCCAATAGAGGCTTCCATACCGCCATCGGCGGCTTGCCACTTTTCTGCCAGTCCGTTGTCCCAACTAATTTCGTAACTTGGATCATTCTTTAAGGCTTCGACGGCGCCGTCACCTTGTTCTTCAGCAATGGCAATTAGGTCAGCAAATTCAGCGGTATGGGTATTGAAGGATGTCAGAGCTGACTGATAATTGGTGTAGCTCGTTTGAATAGCTATACCACTATCACGAAATTCCTTGAGGTCTGCGTCGATGCCAGTAATAAGTTCTTGATCGAGCAAATTGGCAGCTTTTAATCGTTCTAGGGCATCATCGGCGTCGACTTTGGCGGTTTTTATCAGCTGCGTATCGATATTTTTGCCAGCAAATACACGATTGAGCAATAACATTTCGCGTTCAATCGAAATGGTTGCCTCCATTGCGCCATCGGCTGTATCCCAAGCTGGCCCAGTTATGTAATTTAAAGTTTCATTCAAGTTACTCTGAGCATGCAGTCCGGCAAAAAA
>JARGOI010000172.1:0-4592 GCA_029212275.1 Thalassolituus sp. | reverse complement strand
AAAAAAGCCGCGACAGGCGCGGCTTTGCAGATAAATGAGGTGTCTTATTCAACACCTAACGACTTAAGATATTCATCGTAGGTGCCGTGGAAGTCAACGATCTGATTATCGCGAATTTCGATAATACGAGTCGCTATGGACGATACGAATTCACGATCGTGAGAAACGAAAATTAGCGTACCTTCGAACATATCGAGGGCCATGTTTAAGGATTCAATGGATTCCATATCCATGTGGTTGGTTGGTTCGTCAAGTAGCAACACGTTGTGGTTATGCATCATTAACTTACCAAACAACAAGCGACCTTTCTCACCACCGGAACAGACTTTCACCGATTTTTTGATATCGTCTTGGTTGAACAATAAACGACCGAGTGTGCCACGAACGGCTTGATCGTCGTGCTCTGCCGTTTTCCATTGCTCCATCCATTCGAACAAGTTGCCACCATGATCAAATTCGTATTCGTGATCCTGGGCGTAATAGCCAAGGCTCGCGTTTTCTGACCATTTAATCATGCCGGAAGTTGGAGTGATGTGATCAACTAAGCACTTCAAAAAGGTGGTTTTACCGGCGCCGTTAGCACCGATGACAGCCACTTTTTCACCGGCTTCAATCATTAGGTCGGTATTTTTGAATAATGGAGTTTCACCGGCATAAGCATGGGTCAAACCTTCGATTTCTAAGGCCAAACGGTGCAGCTTTTTCTCTTGATTAAAGCGAATAAATGGATTTTGACGGCTTGACGGTTTGATCTTATCAATCTGAATTTTATCAATTTGCTTGGCGCGAGAGGTTGCCTGCTTGGCTTTTGAAGCGTTCGCCGAGAAGCGCGATACGAACTGCTGAAGTTCGGCTATTTGCGCTTTCTTTTTGGCATTCTCTGATTGCAAACGCTCACGTGCTGCGGTTGATGCCATCATGAAATCGTCGTAGTTACCCGGGTAAATCTTGATGTCGCCGTAATCAATATCGGCCATGTGAGTACACACAGAGTTCAGAAAGTGACGGTCATGCGAGATGATAATGATGGTGCATTTCATCTCACCGATAATACCTTCGAGCCAACGAATGGTATTGATGTCCAAGTTGTTGGTTGGTTCGTCGAGCAATAGGATATCTGGATTTGAGAACAGCGCTTGCGCCAATAATACTCGTAATTTCCAACCCGGAGCGACTTCGCTCATTGGGCCAAAATGCAGTTCTTTGGCGATACCAGCGCCTAACAATAGGTCACCTGCACGAGATTCTGCGGTGTAGCCATCCATCTCAGCGAATTCACCTTCTAACTCAGCTGCGCGCATGTAATCGTCTTCCGTGGACTCTAAGTTGGCGTAAATGGCATCGCGCTCTTGTCTAATAGCCCACAGCTCTTTGTTGCCCATGACTACAGTATCAATCACGCTGAATTCTTCAAATGCGAACTGATCTTGGCTCAACTTACCTAAACGTTCGTTAGGAGTAACACTGACGTTGCCTGCCGACGGTTCTATGGAACCATCCAATATCTTCATGAAAGTGGACTTTCCGCAGCCGTTTGCGCCAATAAGGCCATAGCGATTGCCATCGCCAAATTTGACTGAAATATTCTCAAACAGTGGCTTAGCACCGAATTGCATGGTGATGTTGGCGGTTGAAATCACGCGGATATCCTACTGTACAGGGAGTTAACGAAGGGCGGCACTATACGCTTTTTTTGCATAAAAAACGAGCGGGAGCCTCAACAATCTAGAAAACCAACTACTATTAATATTGCCGTTATTCATTCGGCTACAGAAAAGCTATTTAGCGATATTCTCGCACGTATTTTGATAAGACTTTGAGTGGCTGTGTACGTTAACAATGTGCGGTAACTGTAATTGGGTTATTCATATAAAAAGGGAAATGTCATGGTGACTTATCAAGATGTCTTATCATTTTGGTTTGACGAGTTAACACCCGCGTCTTGGTATAAAAAAGACGCTCAGTTAGATCAATTAATTCAAACACGCTTTGGTGCAACCCATCAGGCGGCGTTAGCATGCGAGTTGTTTGAATGGCGTGCTCGCCCAGAAGGACGATTAGCCGAAATCATTGTCTTGGATCAATTTTCACGCAACATTTACCGCGATGATTATAGATCGTTTGCTGCCGACTCTCTGGCGCTTGCGTTGGCCCAAGAAGCCGTGGCCATGACCTGGGATCACCAATTAGCGCTGGAACAACGTCCGTTTATCTACATGCCTTTCATGCACAGCGAGTCGGCTAAAATTCATAACCTTGCGGTGACCTTATTTTCGCAACAGGGGATGGAGCAGAGTTTACTTTTTGAGCGTCGTCATAAAGAAATTATTGATCGTTTCGGCCGTTATCCGCATCGCAATGCTATTTTGCAACGCGAGTCGACGGCTGAAGAATTGGAATTTCTGCAGCAGCCGGGATCGTCGTTTTAATTTAACGGGCGGAAAAATAGGCGTTAATAACGGGTTTTTATGGCCAGTAGTTATTTTTTTAACTTCAACGTGTTTTCGCTTTTCGTTTTTGGATTGCGATAAACTTGTTTTTTCTTAGTTGGCGTACCGGGGCTCGAAGATGACTTTTCAGAGCCTGACTTTCGCGGTGACGTTTTAGATGACGATGTCTTTTCTGTTGACGACTTTTCTGTCGAAGCCTGTGTTGTTGATGATTTCGCCGTCTTCCATACATTGGCATTTACTTGCTGATTGTTTTCTGAGGTATCGCTCAATGAGGAATCCTTGGTTGGCTTGACGTTATTTGAAGTGACGTTATTTGAATGGCCACTGCTGGGTTTGTGTTTTGCTTTGGCGCTTTTCGTTGCTATATGAACCTGATCTTCCTTGGTCGCTAAACGAATACCGTTATCTTCGATGACGATCTTTTTCTCTTTATACAACTTACCAATCGCCATTTTAAATGCTCGTTTACTGGCTCCAAATTGAATCTCAATAAGATCGGCAGGGGTATGATCCCCCACACCTAGCTGGCCACCGGCGTCGGTGAGTTTATTGATAATACGTAACGCTAATGGGTCAACACGACCGTGCCCTAAAGGCTCGAGCGATAAATCGATACGGCGATCTTCTCGTATCTGTCGAATATAACCTTCCAATTTTTGCCCAACGCGAATGGCTTTGTGTATTTGGCTTTCGTGAATAAGGCCCCAATATAGGTTATCTATAATGGCCTTGTAGCCCAAGTCGGTCCGCTGTGCGATCAGTATTTGCACTTGATCACCTTGGGTAAACGGATCTGGCTCGCCGGGCCAGTTAGCCCGTGCTTCGTCTTTGATAAAACGATTCAGTTTGGCGCTGGCCATCAAGCGACCCGTGTTGTCGATGGTGACATAGACCACATAATCATTACCGACTTCCATGCGTTGATTCTGTTCGGCAAAAGGCACAAACAAGTCTTTAGGCAATCCCCAGTCTAAAAATGCGCCGGTGGTGTTGACGTCTTTCACAGTTAACTTAGCGGCTTGATGCAGTATTACTTTGGGTTTTAGAGTCGTAGCAATAGGGCGATCATCGGAATCAAGATAGACAAATACATCTATGTCATCACCCGGTTTTGTTCCTTCTGGCACATAGCGTTTGGGTAACAATAAACGTCCACCCTCTAGATCATCTAGATACATGCCTTGGGGAAGTTGATCAATTACCGTCAGTGTATGAAAAAGTCCGATCTCGGCCATGATGGCTCCGTAAGAGTGAGAAAATGAATAGACGAATTGCGTTTACTGCCATTAATGACATTAGCTACGATAAATCGTTTTGATTAAATGCCAGCCAAACTGGGTCTTTATTGGACCTTGTATGGTGAGCAAGGGGCCATTAAAAACGGCGTTATCAAAGGCTTTTACCATGTCACCTTTGGCAAATTCACCCAATGAGCCCCCATTTTTTCCGGATGGGCAGGTAGAGTGTTTGCGTGCAAGCTTGTCGAATTCTGCCCCTTTGTTCAGCTGTTGCAGTAAACTTTCGGCCTCGGGGCGTGTTTTAACAAGAATATGACAGGCACAAGCGCGGTTTGCCATCCGTTTTGCTATCCTTTTTGCCATATTAGGTCTCCAGATACAGCGGCGTAATTGGCACAGTATACCGCTAAACACTGTTAACGTGGGATGTCTCAAATGGAACTGTTGGTTGGAATCGTAATCTTAAGTGTCGCTATGATGTTATGGCCGCTGTGGAAAAATGAGCGTAAGGCTAGAACTTTGGTGATTGGCAGGTTGAAAAAAGAATGTCAGCAACAAGGCTTACAGCTGCTCGATGAGACGGTGTTATTGGACACTTGGCGAGTGAGGTGGGGCAGTTCTCGCCCGATTATTAAACGCTCTTTTTTATTTGAATTCAGCGCCACAGGCGGTGATCGTTATCAGGGTGAAGTAACGCTAAATCATTGGACCTTAGGTCCAATACAATTAGAAGTGCACCGAGTTCCTTCAAACTAGTCATATGGTTAGACTTGATAAGATTTTAATTAGAATTTATTTATACATTCAGTAAGGGGTGCAACATGGTAGAACATCTAACAGAGGCTCATCGTTTTGTGATTACAGACAATCAACAAACGTGCGTGCTCGATTACACCCTAAG
>JARGOI010000171.1 GCA_029212275.1 Thalassolituus sp. | reverse complement strand
GGGTCCAGGCGATTGTTATCGGATCCATGATTGGCTGTGCCCTACTGCTATTTTTAGTTAGCCGTGGTCAACGCAAAGAAGAAACCCAGGAAACAACTGGGCACGAATATGATGGTATTGAAGAGCTAGATAACCCACTACCAAAGTGGTGGACCTATATGTTTATAGGCACCATTATTTTTGGTTTCGGCTACTTAGGCATCTATGGTCTTGGTAAATTTAACGGTATCGGTACTGTCACAGTCGATGGTCAAGAAGTTACTTGGTCATCACATAACCAGTGGAAATCCGAGGTACAGGCATTTGATGCCAAAGTAGCTCCGCTGTATGCCGGTTATTTAGCAACCCCCATTGCTGATTTGTCTACGAACGAAGATGCCCTACAAACAGGTGAGCGCTTATATCGTTCAAACTGCTCTGTATGTCATGGTAACCAAGCCATGGGCGCATTGGGTTTTCCAAATTTAACTGATAACGATTGGTTGTATGGTGGTACACCTGACAAAATTAAAGAAACCTTGTTGTACGGTCGTCAAGCAGCTATGCCTGCATGGCAAACCGCCTTAGGTGACGAAGGTGTGGCCAACATGGCTCAATACGTTCGTAGCTTGTCTGGTTTAGAACACGATGCGGCTAAAGCAGAGGAAGCTGCCCCTGTATTTGCTCAAAACTGTGCCGTTTGTCATGGAAATAATGGCATGGGCAATCAATTGGTGGGTGCACCTAATTTAACAGATCAAATATGGTTATATGGTGGTGCTACACGCCAGATTGAAACCACATTGCGCTATGGCCGTAACGGTCGTATGCCTGCTCAGCTTGAAGCTCTGGGTGAGGCGAAAGTGCACATATTGGCGGCTTATATTTACTCGTTATCAAATAAGTAAATATTAGGGGCGTCGCTCCCCTTTCCGACCAGTATTAAAAATAAAAGCGGCCAACTGGCCGCTTTTTTTATCGCAAAAGGTGAATCCGATTATGGATCAAATTCCCGTCAAGAATGTCTCGTCAACCATCCAATCAAAAATTTACGTACGCGAAATGCATGGTTTTTTTCAAAAGCTGCGAACGTGGTCATTATGGGCTTTGATGCTGTCGTACTTTATTACCCCTTGGATTAACTTGGGTGATCGTCAGGCTATTTTGTTTGATTTGCCGGCACGCCAGTTTCATATTTTCAATGTCACTTTCTGGCCGCAAGACTTTATTTTATTGTCTTGGATTTTGATTATTTCTGCCGTTGGCTTATTTACTATCACTAACTTTGCTGGTCGTATTTGGTGTGGCTACACATGTCCGCAATCAGCTTGGTCGTTTATTTTTATGTGGATTGAAGAGCGCATCGAAGGGAGTCGCAATCAGCGCATAAAGCTAGATAAAGCGAAGATGTCAGCGACAAAATTGCGCAAAAAAGCCATTAAGCACAGCGCATGGCTAGTGGTGGCTTTTTGGACGGGATTATCTTTTGTTGGCTATTTCACTCCCATTCGCACTCTGTTACCAGACGTTCTAACACTGGATGCAGGTAGCTGGGCTTTATTTTGGATCGGTTTTTTTACCGTGGCGACTTATTTAAATGCAGGTTGGTTACGTGAAAAAGTATGTTTGCATATGTGTCCATACGCCCGCTTTCAGTCGGTTATGTACGACGCTGATACTTTCGCCGTCGCCTATGACTTTAACCGTGGCGAACCAAGAGGCAAACGCAGTAAAAAAGTCAAAGAAGACTCTGATGTAAAACAGCTCGGTGATTGTATCGATTGCTCTTTGTGTGTGCAGGTCTGCCCCACCGGCATTGATATCCGTGATGGTTTGCAATATCAGTGTATTGGTTGCGCTTTATGTATTGATGCCTGCGACTCCATCATGGAAAAAATAGACAAGCCTAAGGGCTTAATTCGCTACGCCACCGAGAACGAATTGGAAGGTAAAAAAACACATTTACTGCGTCCCCGTTTGTTTGGCTATGCCTCTATGTTGTTGGTTATGTTTGGGGTGCTGTTTTATTCCATTAGTAGTCGTCCTTCGCTCGAATTACACGTCGAGCGCGAACGTGGACGCCTTTATCAAATGACGGCACGTGATACGGTGCAAAACGGTTATACATTGAAATTTATTAATATGTCTCAGGCGCCGCACAATTATCAAATTGTGGTGGACGGTATTGAGGGCATACAGGTAATTGGTCGTACTGAGTTCAGTTTGGATGTGAACGAAATACGTGAATTGCCCATCAACCTAGAAATTGATCCGTATAAATTCAAATTGGAATCGTCTCGCAATGATATTGAATTTATAATTCGTGACATGGACACCAACGAAGAAGTATTACGCGAAGAAAGTCGATTTATTGCTCCGCGCGTGTAACGCCGGATAACTCAAAGGTTAGTTATGACAACTGAAAAAGTAACACATTGGTACAAAGAACCTTGGATGATACTGATCGCAGGGGTACCCATTATGTCAATTATTTTGGGCATCACTATGGTCACCGTGGCTTATAAAAACAAAGACACGTTAGTCAGTGACACCTATTACAAAGACGGTGTGAATTACACCGAAGACCAACACCACGACGAAGAAGCACGACGGATGAAAATTCGTGCGTCGCTGGTGTTCAGCGAAAAAGAAATCTTATTGAGCATGACCAGTTTGCTGAAAGAAACGCCAATCAATTTAGAATTGCGCTTAATTCACCCTACGCTAGAAGATCAAGATGAAAGCGTATTTCTTGAGCGCCTTCCAGACGGCCGTTATGTCGGAGCCAATCCGCTCACTGAGTTCCCACAAAAGCGCCATATTTGGCTTCTTAGCCAAACCCAAGAATGGCGTGTTCGTGACACGCAAGTGATTAATGCTGATAAGCCGGTCTCTATTCACGCCAAATGAATCGTTCCATGTCTTCGACATCGCAATCAACTGCGGCTAAATTAACTGTCTGTTTCCACTGTGGCGAACCTGTGACTCAAGCAGGTCGCTGGCAAGTGGAGATAGATGGCATTTTACAGCCTATGTGTTGCCCAGGCTGTGAAGCGGTGGCCAGCACCATCATTGCTTCTGGCTTGAAGGACTATTATCGACATCGTACCGAACTGCCGGAGATTTCACCGGCGTTTCTAGAGCAATCCGCCAACAGTGATTCATCCAAAAATGAAACTGTATCAGCCCGAGATTCCTTGCTGCTTTACAACAGCGAAGCTTTACAGCGTCAGTTTGTAGCGCGTTTACCAAGTAACAATATTGCCTCGTCATCAACGAGAGTGCCTGAACGTGCCGAAGCCACATTAATCATTGACGGCATCAGTTGTGCTGCTTGCGCTTGGCTCATTGAGCATCGCGTCAATCAATTAATCGGGGTCGAATCAGCAACGCTGAATCTCTCTTCACACCGCTTGGTGGTGCGCTGGGCAATCAACGACATTGCACTATCGACTATTTTTGAAGTTATTTTTCGTCTTGGTTACACGGCGGGGCCATTTTCGGCCACTGCAGAAGATAAGCAGCGCGGGGAAGAAGGCAAGCGCGCGATTCGTCGCTTGGCGGTCGCTGGCGTAGGCATGATGCAAGTGATGATGCTGGCGGTGCCATTGTATGTTGGCATGGCTCAGCAGTACGAAGTGTTTATGCGCATGGCCTCAATGCTGTTAACGCTGCCCGTGGTGCTTTACAGCGCCCGACCATTTTTTGATGCCGCCATCCGTGATTTAAAAACCCGACATCTAACGATGGATGTACCGGTTTCCTTGGCAATTCTATTAGCTTTTTGCGCGAGTATTTGGAGCACGTTTAATCAAGGCATCGAGGTCTATTTTGACTCGGTCTGCATGTTCACTTTTTTGCTGTTATTGGGCCGTTATTTAGAAATGCGAGCGCGCCATCGCATGGGCAAAGCAGGCAACAACTTGATGACTTTGCTGCCGAATGTGGCCTACAAAGTAGATAACCAACAAGAAGTGGTTATTGGTGCTGCGGACATTGCTGTCGGCGACATTCTTCGTGTGCGCCCAGGCGATCCCTTTCCTGCCGATGGCGTGGTAGTCGAAGGTGCCAGCAGTGTCGACGAAGCCGCTTTGACCGGTGAATATTTGCCCTTGTCGAAGAAGATCGGTGATCCATTGACGGGCGGCACCATGAACGTTGAAAGTCCCCTACTGATGCGCGTCACCGCTACCGGTGCCGAAGGTAAGCTCTCAACCATCATGCGACTGTTGGATCGTGCACAGCAAGAAAAACCCAAAATCGCTTTAATCGCCGACCGCATCGCCAGCCGTTTTGTGGCGGCGGTGTTGCTGATTTCTGCTTCGGTGTTCAGTTATTGGCATTTTATTGCAGGCAGTGACCATGCTTTTTTTATCGCCTTATCGGTGCTTGTGGTCACTTGCCCGTGCGCTCTGTCGTTAGCGACGCCAACGACCTTGACAGCCGCCACCACCGCACTGCGTGAACGCGGTTTGCTGATAAGCAAAGGCCATGTGCTAGAAACCTTGGTGGGAGTGAATCGTGTAGTATTTGATAAAACAGGCACGTTAACCCTAGGTCAACTCAGCATTGCGCAAGTGGTCACACTGGCAGATACATTACAGGGGCAGCGCATTACCAAGGCAAACGTATGCGAGTTAATTGCCGCTTTAGAAGCCGATGCCAACCATCCTATTGCGCGCGCTTTTCGAGCTTATGAGGATGCAAACAACACGCTTGCTGACACACTTAAAGATATCAAACATCATCCAAGCCAAGGCGTCAGTGCTCAATTTCAAGGCCGTGAATTACGTTTTGGTCGACCCGATTTTGTTATGTCAAAACTGCCGTCTTTGAATTCTTTGCCTGCCATTAATACGAAGGATGCCGACAAGTCGTCCACTGATATCGGACAATGGTTGTTATTGGCCCTCGCAGAGCAACCTTTGGCTTGGGTGCAAATGACCGATACCGAACGTCCCCATGCCCGTCAGTTGATAAATGACTTAACGCAGCGTGGATTAGCCGTCAGCATGCTTACTGGCGACCCTAGCGCCAGCGCTAAGACGTTTGCCCAACAGCTGGGAATTAATGATGTCGAGTACGGTTTGTCCGCCGAAGATAAGCTTTTGCGAGTACGTGCTTGGCAGCAACAGGGTGACGTGGTGTTAATGGTCGGTGATGGCATTAATGATGTACCGGTATTAGCAGCTGCCGATGTCTCCTTGGCAGTGAATGATGCCAGTGATCTGGCCAAAACCCATGCCGACACTCTACTGACCAATGGTCGACTTGGGGTTGTTTTTGATGCATTAATTGTTGCCGATAAAAATCGTACGGTGATTCGTCAGAACATTGGCTGGTCCTTACTGTACAATTTAGTGGCATTACCTTTGGCCGCTGCCGGATTGGTTCCACCTTGGGCCGCCGCCATTGGTATGTCGTTCAGTTCATTATTGGTGGTATTAAATGCCCTGCGCCTAACGCGTATGCCGAAACACATTCAACATTAAGTAATCCATCTAAGGTCAAACCATCATCAATCGTCTTATCGTCAACAAATAATCAATAACCCAGGAGAAACAGCCTAGTGGATATTATTTATGTATTGGTACCACTGTCGTTAATTTTATTAGGCGGCGCCATGGTGGTGTTCTTTTGGGCCGTTAAGGGGGGGCAATACGACGATTTAGACTCACCTGCACATCGTATTTTGTTTGATGACGACGAACATCTAATCAACAAAAAAGACAAGGCAGCGGCTGCAGTTGAAGAAGATGAAAAAGCACTCTCTGGGCAATCTGACGATTCAAATTCTCCGTTCAAGGAAACTACCCGTCCGGTAAACGCTAAACCAGAAAACACCATCCCGGAAAATACTATCCCGGAAAATCGGCGTGACTGAACCACTCTCTCTCTTCACTGCACTTATGTTGGGCTTATTTGGCGCGAGTCACTGCTTGGTGATGTGCGGTGGGATAGCGGCAGCCGCAGGACAACA
The DNA here is from genome assembly GCA_029212275.1 of Thalassolituus sp. Classification (GTDB taxonomy): domain Bacteria; phylum Pseudomonadota; class Gammaproteobacteria; order Pseudomonadales; family Oceanobacteraceae; genus Thalassolituus. The sequence goes on along the minus strand of JARGOI010000171.1, from coordinate 32 downwards.
GGCTGGCGAGCATCGCTTGCGAGCGGCATTGC
>JARGOI010000170.1 GCA_029212275.1 Thalassolituus sp. | reverse complement strand
AAATCAGCCAAAAGTCCTAACCCTGCATTTCCTGCGCCGAAATCATCCACCGCGGTTAAAACCCAACTCACTGCAGCAATCAATAATTCCTTTTAAAAAGAAGAGTCTTCAATTTTCTCTCCCTCAGTAAATTCAAACATAATTCTATTAGCAGGAAAATTATACTTCTTGGCCGCGTCTAAGGTTGTGCGAATACAGCGTTCAGGCTTGTATATGGCATTAGGTAAAAAGTTAATACTTAGTATTGAATCTATATTTAATTTGGCAGCAAGGGCTATGGCCTTTATTCTGCATTGCTGGTCGAACAGGTATCGGTTATCGTCATTCACTTTCGAGATAACTGAATAAGCTGACTCATTATTCAGACCGCGAGCCAATGCCTCATAACCAAAGATAGTTTTAGTTTGGAGTTAATAATAGGTTGGAATGCCATGGTGAAATCAAAATCAAGATCTCCTTTATGAGCACAGAGATTGCAAGAAAATCGATCATAGATTGATATTGCTGCAGCCACAGCCACAGCCACACACACTATCCTCTGTTGTAATTACCAACTTCAACTTCTCTCTTTTGCTAACAAGATTAGTAGTAAACACTGCACTTTACGCACTTTCTTTACAAAAAATATACGTCTGACGATATTAGTATTGATATTGGTACGCCAGATATAACTAACTAGAACTAAGTTACTAATATTTCAATATTGATATTCAGCAATAATTAAATTCAGACCACATGATTTGTATTCAAAAAAAATCTAAGGCGTTTTTTAAAAAAATTAGGAGAGTTAGGAGTTAGCTTAAGACCACAAATACAAAACGTTGAATACGCAACGTTAGTAGTAGAAGCTTTCAAATAGGTTTGAAGGAGTCATAATCACGACAGCAACTGTGAGAGGATGACTAACAGATCGTAAGTGCAGTGCCAATTCTTAACATGACAGTTTATATTGAGTAGTAAATATAGACTAAACGTAGCGCATAATTTCGGCAGGAACAGAGTCTAAAGAAATCACTTTATCTACTGCGTTTAATAAGATGGCTTCTTTTGGCATACCAAAGACAACACAACTTTTTTCATCCTGAGCAACGGTATTGGCACCGGCTTCTTTCATTTCTAGCAGTCCACGTGCGCCATCATCCCCCATACCCGTCAAGATAAAACCAACGGCATTCTTGCCTGCAAATTTGGCGACAGATCGGAATAGCACGTCAACAGAGGGCCGGTGACGATTAACCAATGGCCCATCAATCACTTCCACATGATATTGAGCACCATTGCGGCTTACCACCTGGAGCGATATACGCATGCCCTGGCAACACACGATCATTGCTGGCAGCTTCTTTAACGGTTATTTCACACAAACCATTCAGACGCGCCGCAAATGAGGCGGTGAACTTTTCCGGCATGTGTTGGACAATGACTATTCCTGGAGCTGTTCGTGGTAATGCTGTGAGCACGGCTTCAAGAGCTTGCGTACCGCCTGTCGAAGTACCGATTGCAATAAGACGGTCGGTGGTTTTAGACATAGCATGGCCGCTAGCGGACAGAATCGCATCTGCAGTCAGTTTCTTCATCACCTGACTTGGTTGCTTATTGCTAGTGCGAATGTTCGCCATGTTAGCTTTAGCGGCACCTTTAACAGCCTGAGTGATATCAGAGGCGGCATCTTGAAGAAAATCCTTGAGGCCTACCTTGGGTTTTGTAACGATACTCACGGCACCTGCTGCAAGCGCCTGCAAGGTAGTTTCAGCCCCTTTGTCGGTTAAGGTAGAACAGATTACGACTGGTTTTGGTCTTTCGGCCATAATTTTCTTAAGGAATGTAATACCATCCATTCGTGGCATTTCGATATCAAGAACAATGACATCTGGCCATTGTTTAGCCATATGATTCATGGCAAATATTGGATCAACTGCAGCACCAATAACTTCAATAGACGGATCGCTGTTTAGAACACTCTGTAGTACCTGACGAACAACAGCAGAATCGTCAACTATCATGACTTTAATTTTGCTCATGCTTCATCCCTGTTTAACTATCATATGAATTGCTACGATTTGACCAAACATCACCTGTCCATAACTCAAGGTATATTTTGCGATAACAATTGCCACCAAGATCACTGGTTTTTATATTAAATCCATGATCTTTAAGTAACTGCAAACCCTTTGATACATTACTTTTTGAAATATTAATGGTAGTCGATTTATAGGAATCTGGAGTAAACATGCTTCCACCACCAAATAATTTCACTTCGTATTCCTAAGCTAAGCCACCAAAACGTTGGATAGACTGTAAAAATAATTGTATTGATCCATCTGCATAGTGACCCAATGAAAGCTTTTTATTTAATCCACCAGATGGCAGCATGTAGTGACACATCCCTCCTACATGACGCTGTGGATGCCAAAGTGTTATTGCCACACACGAACCCAGCAGTGTATTAATACGTATCTTTCCTTCTCCAAAGAAAAAATCCTCCCGGAGCGAGTGTGATATCTTCTATTTTCTCTATCTGCAAGATATGTTTTCTACCTATCATGTTTTTTGATAAATAGAAGGAACAACACTTCGAACTTCGCTTGTAACACCATGAAGACTTTCTGAATGACCTATCATTAAATAATCACCAGTTTTCAATTGGCGTAGAAGCATTGAAACTACATGCCTTTTTGTTTCCATATCAAAATATATCATTACATTACGAAGAAAAATCACATCAAAATCACCTAAATCAATTAAGTTTTTCTTTAAATTCGCATATTGAAATACAACTTTAGATTTTAGGTTTGGCTCGATGATAAATGTGCCTTCCTCGCTATCAATACCTTTTAGACAATATTTCTTCAAATACTCTTGCGGTATATCTTTACTGCGTAACATAGGATATTGAGCGTTTTGAGCCGCCTTTAATATCCTTGTGCTAATGTCAGTACCGACAATCTCCCATGACTGTTTGATTGAATGCTCGGCGAGTACCATAGCGATGCTAAATGCTTCTTCACCGGAAGAACTGGCCGCACTCCATATTCTCTTATTGCCTGAGTCCCATTGCGGCAAAATTTGGTTCTTTAAGTAATCGAATTTTTTTTGTTCGCGAAAAAAACGTCTCATTGGTGATCAATAAGTCGATAGCGGTTTGAAATTCACCGTCTGTATTATTTCGTACTATTTTAAAATATTCGCTATAGGTCGAAAGTAAATAATGATTAACACGCTTTAATAATCTACCGGCAACTAGTGCTTTCTTTGCCGGAGACATATTAATACCCGCTGTCTCATAAATCATAGTACGAAACAGCTCAAACTCAGCATCTGTTAATAGTGGGCTTTCCATTATTTCTCCATGTAGCAAAACTAATTACAACTTCAATCACTGTTTTGACAATGAGATTAATTGTTATCTAAAATCAAGGCTCACTAATCTCTATGGAGTGCAGAAGCAACACTGGTTACAGAGGCTAACTCATCAAGAGAAAGAACTCGATTAACATTAAGAATAATGACAAAATCACCATTAATCTTACCCATTCCTTCAATGAAATCAGCACGAATACGGGCACCAAAACTTGGAGCTGGTTCAATTTCAATATCGGGTATTTCCAATACAGCAGACACTGAATCAACAACGATACCGATATCCTGCTTCTCATCCTCTGTTTCGACTTCAATAATGACAATGCAGGTGCGTTTTGTAATTTCACTTGGTTTATCACCAAAGCGAGCGCTTAAATCCACAACAGGCACTACCGCACCACGAAGGTTAATGACGCCTCTAATATAGCTAGGCATCATCGGCACTGGCGTCAGATGACAATGTTCAAGTATCTCTTTAATATGAAGGATGCCGATCGCAAACATCTCAGCACATATGTTAAAGGTTAAGAATTGTCCTTGTTCGTTGTTTTTTTCGTTATCAATAAGTGTCAGAGTCTTATTAACTTTTAATGATTGATTCATATTAGACTCCTAAAATTTAACGAAATTACCACTGGCGTAGCGACCTTGAAATTCCTCACTACCCTTCTCATGCTCAGCCTTTGACTGATATTTTTCGCTTTGTTTTCTTTCTTTGGTAGCAGCCTTTGACTTGCCAGAATTTTTATTCTCAACGGTAAAGAAACTCATCAACTCTTGAAGCTGCTCACTTTGACCGCTCATCTCTTCTGCAGTAGCAGCCAACTCTTCAGATGAGGAAGCACTCTGTTGTGTAATTGAGTTGAGCTGCTCCATAGCCGTATTAATTTGAAACGCTCCAGTGGATTGTTCATCTGAAGCAGCGCTGATCTCTTGAACTAAATCAGACGTTTTCTTAATTGATGGAACAATTTCATCCAATAATTTACCTGCTTTCTCGGCCAGACCGACACTATTTTCAGCAACCTCTCCAATTTCCTGTGCTGCGATTTGCGAACGTTCGGCGAGTTTGCGTACTTCTGCAGCAACCACAGCAAATCCTTTTCCATGCTCACCTGCTCGTGCTGCTTCAATCGCGGCATTAAGGGCCAACAGATTGGTTTGATAGGCGATATCATCAATGATGCTAATTTTGGCGGCGATAGACTTCATGGCTGCAACGGTCTGCATAACGGCTTTACCACCTTCTTCGGCCTCTCTTGAAGCCTTTGATGCCATACTATCTGTAACTTTAGCGTTTTCAGTATTCTGGTTGATTGATGCAGACATTTGTTCGATAGACGCGGAAGTCTCCTCAACACTTGCAGCTTGTTCAGTAGAACCCTGACTCAAACTCTGAGCGGTTTGAGAAACTTGGCCTGCGGCACCATTTAATGATTCAGTCGCTGACAGAACATCAATGACGGTTGATGAAAGGGTGTCAATTGTATTGTTGAGCGCCTCTTTCACCATGCCAAATATACCTGGATAATCTTTGATAATTCGTTGCGTTAAATTACCTTCTGAAAGCGCACTTGCCACACGCATAACATCATTCAAACTTACATCTGTTGTTTCCATTAAGGAATTCACGCCCTCACATAACACCTTAATCTCGCCTGTTTTACCCTCAAGAGGCACACGCTGTGAAAGATTTCCAATTTTAGCTGACTCAACTACCAATTGGGTCTGTTCCACTGCTTGTTTCATAGTTTCTGCTGCCTTAGCTTGCTCGGTGATGTCAGTGGCATACTTAACTACTTTAAATGGCTTACCATTCATATCCATGATTGGATTATATGAGGCTTGAATCCATACCTCTTTACCACCTTTGCCGATGCGCATGTACTGTGCTGAGTCGTATTCTCCACGACCTAACTTTTCCCAAAACATTTTATAATCATGGGTATTACGATATTCTGGAACGACAAACATACTGTGATGATGTCCTTTAACTTCTTCTAAGGAATATCCAAGCGTATTTAGAAAGTTATCGTTCGCATAAATAATTTTGCCATCCAGTCCGAACTCTATCAACGCTTGGGATTTGCTAATCGCATCAATTTGTCCAGAAAAATCTGCTGCCTGAAGTTTCTGTTGTGTGATGTCAGTAGCATATTTTACCACTTTAAATGGCTTGCCATTCATATCCATGATTGGATTATATGAGGCTTGAATCCATACCTCTTTACCGCCTTTACCAATGCGTTTGTACTCTGCTGCATCGTACTCACCACGTCCCAGCATTTCCCAAAACAATTTATATTCATTGCTGTTACGGAACTCGGGAGTTACAAACATACTATGATGCTGCCTTTGAATTTCACCTAAGGTATAGCCAAGCGTGTTAAGAAAATTATCATTAGCATGGATAACCCTACCGTCCAGAGCAAATTCAATTACCGCTTGTGCTTTATTGATTGCTGCAATTTGCCCTTCATAATCAATCATTTTTTCGCGTTCCGCTGCTTTCCTTTTTGAATTTCCACCAAAAAGGTTGCCAAAAAATGAGTCTTGTGAATTGTTCATAGTCGTTCTCCATCTTCAATACTTTAAACGCGGATTCAACTCCGAAGTGCATCACATCAGCAGTAGAGAAAGGAGTTAGC
>JARGOI010000169.1 GCA_029212275.1 Thalassolituus sp. | reverse complement strand
TTACTGCGTGCTGGCGTTATTTAATGCGTAAGCGTTTTTGGTTGCTGGGCTTGCTCATATTATTGGGCGTAGGCATTTTTATGACGGATGAATATCTGCAACCAGTGGTGCCTTCAGCTGCAACAACGGCACAGCGTGAACCTGACTATTATGGTGAAGGACTTACGAGCAAACGTTTTAATCAGCAGGGTAAGTTAAGCCAAGTCATTGAAGCTGAGAAATCAACCCATTACCCAGACAGTGATAAAACGTTTTTTGAAAAACCGAAAATGATCACCCTAAACGGAAAACAATGGCAAATGACCGCTGCGACGGGGCAACTTGATCAGAAAAATAATTTACTGATGCTAGATCAAGACGTTTGGGTAATTCCCTACGAAAAAGACGCCTCTTCTGACAACGCTCTTTCTATCAATAATCTTACTAGCGATGTCATTGCTAACGACGAAATGCCCAACATGAGCATACAAACCACGTCGTTGACTTATCAAATTGAGCCTCAAATCGCGACGACGGATGACTTAGTGATTATTCGTAACGACAATAATGTGATGCGTGGCACTGGCATGAAGTTAGAGATATCAAAGCAGCGCATGCAATTGAATTCTGGAGTAACGACTCGCTATGAACCCCAATAACGCTAAAAACAGAACGACAGAGAGCCTCACGAAAAGGCAGCTCAGTTATAAATTGTCTCGTCTTGGTTTTTTCCTAGGTCTATTTATGATGACTTCCTTGAGTCAAGCGCTACCGCAAGACTGGAAAAAGGAAATGGTAATTCTGTCAGATCGTGCTGATATCGATCGACGTGCAGGCACAGTGATCTACGAAGGTGACGTATTACTGACCCAGGGCACACTAAAAATCCAAGCACAGCGACTGACCATTTATCGAAATGCTGAGGGCTTAGAAAAAGTCGTTGCCGAAGGAACGCCAGCCACCTATCAGCAACAAATTGAAGTCGATAAACCGATCACTAACGCCAAAGGCGATCGCATCGACTACTTCACCTTAGAGCGTCGTATTACTTTGCGCGGTGATGCCGAACTTGAACAAGCAGGGAATGTGTTCAGCGGCAACTTAATTACATACGACATGACCGACGAAACCGTAAAAGCCGTTGGCACCAATTCGGTATCAGACCAAACAGAGCGCGCGCCAGATGGCCGAATCAAAGTCATCATCCAGCCACAGTCTGCTCCGGGAAATCAAAAATGAGAACGCTTAAGGCAGAGCACTTAGCCAAGGCCTATGGCGGCCGTAAAATCGTAAAAGACGTATCCATGACCGTACACAGTGGTCAGATCGTCGGCTTACTGGGCCCCAATGGCGCGGGTAAAACAACCTGTTTTTATATGATTGTTAACCTTGTTCAAGCAGATCGTGGCCATGTGTACATCGACAACGAAGACATCAGTCATTTACCGATGCACGGTCGTGCTAAAAAAGGCATTGGCTATCTGCCGCAAGAAGCTTCGATTTTTCGCAAGCTCAGCGTCGCCGATAACATCATGGCCATTTTAGAAACACGCAAAGATTTAAAGCGCGCGCAACGCAAAGAAAAACTCGAACACCTGCTGGATGAATTTCATATTCAACACATCCGTGACAGCTTGGGGATGGCATTGTCAGGTGGCGAACGGCGGCGTGTCGAAATTGCGCGCGCACTGGCCGCAGAACCAGCCTTTATTTTGCTCGACGAGCCCTTTGCCGGTGTCGATCCTATCTCGGTTGCGGATATTATGGATATTATTCGTCATCTCAAAGCGCGCGGCATTGGCGTCTTGATCACCGACCACAACGTCCGAGAAACATTGGCTATTTGTGAAAAAGCCTACATTGTTGGCAGCGGGCACATCATCGCCGAGGGTACGCCGACAGAGGTTTTGGCGAATGAGCAGGTTCGAAAAGTCTACTTAGGTGACGATTTCCATCTATAATTATTGCTTGTAGCCAACAAATAGATTCAGTCAAGTCACTGAAAATTAAACAAAATTTACTTTTTTTTGATTAATTTAAGAACTTCTTTGAAACATGACCACAATGCGCGTTATGCTGAACCTATGAGAAAAATGCCGCTTACTAGCAAAATTAGTTCCATATACGGCGGCATGACCTATAATTCCCATATGGGATACCAGATCATTAGATGTTGTTAAGGTCATAAGCCAATCGAATATGAAAACATCTCTCCAGCTTAAAATGGGTCAGCAGCTGACCATGACGCCTCAGCTGCAACAGGCCATTCGACTGTTACAGCTTTCTACGCTTGATTTGCAACAAGAGATTCAAGAAGCGCTTGATTCTAACCCTATGCTCGAAACGGATGAGTTCGATGATGCAGGTGATACTGGGGCAGAAAGCGGTAACAACGACACTAATTTAGATGCTCCGACCGAACATCAGGACGGCACCATCGACTCCTCCTCAGATCCCTTTAGCGATTCTGATGATTTCAGCCATCTTTCCTCCAGCTCAGACGATTACGAACCCAGCGCCGAACAACCCGATTTAGACGAACAGTGGTCCAATGACAAATTGCCGGACGAGCTTCCTGTCGATAGTCAGTGGGAAGATACTTATCAGGTCAGCGCTGGTGTGTCCTCCGGAGCAGGTTCAGGTTCTGGTAGTGATGACGATCTTGATTACGACTCACGTCATGCCAGCAGCGATAGCTTACAAGATCATTTAGAGTGGCAACTCAACCTCACCCCAATGAGTGACACAGATCGTGAAATTGCGGTCATGCTGATTGACGGTGTAGACGATGATGGCTATCTGCATACCACGGTCGAAGATGTACTCGAAACCATGGATCCCGCATTGGATGTCGAAGAAGACGAAGTGATGGCAGTGTTGCATCGCTTACAACAATTCGATCCGGCAGGGGTGTTTTGTCGTGACTTAAAAGAATGCTTAATTCTGCAACTCAATCAGTTACCCACCAGCACACCATGGATTAACGAAGCTAAACTGCTGATCAAAGATCATATCGAATTACTTGGACAACGCGACTACGCCACCTTAATGCGCCGTACTCGCTTGAAAGAGGAACAACTAAAAGCGGTTTTGCGCTTAATCAAAGAATTAAATCCAAAACCCGGCGCCAGCATTGCTTCGGAGCAATCCGAGTATGTTATTCCTGATGTCATCGTACGCCAAAGTCGCGGCGAATGGCGCGTGGAACTGAATCCTGACATCGCCCCGCGCTTGCGTGTTAATGCCGACTACGCTGCTCTGGTGCGCCGTGCTGACAACAGCGCCGACAATTCTTTCCTAAAAGATCATCTTCAAGAAGCCCGTTGGTTTATCAAAAGTCTGCAAAGCCGCAACGACACACTGTTAAAGGTTGCCACTAAGATTGTTGAGTACCAGCTCGACTTTTTCGAAATTGGTGCCGAGGGCATGAAACCTCTGGTGTTGCATGATGTGGCCGAAGCCGTCGGTATGCATGAATCGACTATTTCGCGGGTGACAACACAAAAGTACATGCATACCCCGCGCGGAATATTTGAACTTAAGTATTTCTTTTCGAGTCACGTTAGTACTGACAGTGGCGGCGAGTGCTCGTCTACCGCCATTCGTGCCATGATCAAAAAACTCATTGCCGAAGAAAATACTCGCAAACCACTCAGCGACAATAAAATTGCCTCGGTGTTGGGTGACAAAGGCATTCAGGTAGCACGCAGAACGGTTGCAAAATATCGTGAAGCCATGATGATTCCTCCGTCCAATGAACGTAAACAACTTATTTAGATTTTTTTCACAGTCAGACAGGAGTACGACATGAACATAAATATCAGCGGCCATCACATCGATATTACCGATTCACTACAACAGTATGTTGACGAGAAAATGTCCAAATTGACCCGTCATTCTGACCAAATCACGACAGGACAGGTGACACTGACCGTCGAAAAAGGGCGTAATCTAGCGGAAGCAACAGTGCACGTAACCGGTACTGACTTGCATGCAAAATCAGAACAAGACGATATGTACGCGGCGATTGATCACATGGTTGATAAACTTGATCGTCAGATTTTAAAACATAAAGAAAAAACGGTTGCGCGACTTCACGGACAAGGCTGATTTCATGACGCTCAGTATTGCTGACATTCTAGAGCCAGAGCGCGCTCTGATAAGAGTTTCTGTATCCAGTAAAAAGAAATTACTGGAATTACTCGCTGCAATGGCCGCTGACATTCTGAAAGATGTCTCGGCAGACGACATTTATGATCGTCTTTTGAGTCGCGAACGTTTAGGCAGTACTGGCATCGGGGAAGGCATCGCCATCCCCCATTGCCGCTTAATGAATTGCCCAGCAGCTATGGGCATTTTATTTCACTTAGAAACATCCATTGATTTTGACTCGATTGACGGACAACCCGTCGATTTAGTATTTGCCTTGCTGGTTCCGGAAGAAGCCAACGACGAACATTTGCAAGTATTGGCGACCTTGGCTCGCCAATTTAGCTCGGAAGATTATCGTAAAGCGCTGCGTTGTGCTCCCGATGAGCGACGATTTTATGCGCGTGCGATTGCTGATGAATATCCTCCTCAGACCTCTGAATAAGGAATGCCTATGCGCTTAGTGGTTATCAGTGGACGATCAGGATCTGGTAAATCCAGCGCATTGCATGTACTGGAAGATCTCGGTTTTTACTGCATAGACAATCTTCCTATAGGCCTGCTGCCGTCGTTGGTACAACATGCAGAAGAAGATGACCGCCTAAGGCAAATTGCCGTCAGTATTGATGCTCGAAACTTAGCTCACACGGTCGAGCGCATTGACGACCTATTACGCAATCTTCCTTTAGAGCAATATCAGTTAGATGTCGTCTATCTCGACGCCTCAGAAAGTATCTTGCTGCAGCGCTTCAGCGCAACCCGCCGTAAGCATCCGCTCACTAGCGATGTTATTTCATTAGCCGAAGCTATTGAGCGCGAAAAACCCCTGCTTGATCCCTTGGCTAACATGGCCGATTTAACATTGGACACGACCATGATGTCCGTGCACGACTTACGCAGCTTAATTCGTCTGCGCGTTGCGGATAAAATCAGCGGCGATATGTCGATTTTATTTGAGTCATTTGGTTTTAAACACGGCATTCCCACCGACGCCGACTACGTGTTCGATGTAAGACACTTACCTAATCCTTATTGGGATGAAGGGTTGCGAGGCTACACTGGCTTAGACGAACCAGTAAAAAACTTTTTGTCGCAGCACGACATTGTGCATCAAATGCGCAAAGACATTGGCGACTTTATGGATCGCTGGATGCCCTCGTTTATTAATGCCAATCGGAGCTACATGACCATTGCCATTGGTTGTACTGGCGGCCAGCATCGTTCGGTCTTTATATCGGAACAACTGGCGCAAGATTTTCGCCAACGCTACCCAAATGTGCAGGTGCGACATCGCGAAATGAACCGCACAACCTCCGATCACTGATAGCAATAAAAATAATCTATTAAAAAATGACTTTCACTGACTAACCTCTAGGCTCCACACACCATGAAGACCGCCGAAACCGAACTGATTAACAAACTGGGACTGCATGCTCGTGCCGCCGCCAAGTTAGTGTCCACCGCCAGTGGATTTTCCAGCAAGGTGCGCATTGGCCATGGCAATCAAATGGTCGATGCCAAAAGCATTATGTCGGTAATGATGTTGGCTGCCAGCAAAGGTACAAAAATGAAACTGGAAGCCGAGGGTGAAGATGCCAATGCTGCCATTAACGCCATTTTGGATTTAATCGGACGCCGCTTCGAAGAAGACGAATAAACTTTTCCTATCCTTTCGATGTCTCTTAAAGCCTCGCTCTAGGCTAAGCCAGAGAAAGCTGAGGACATTTCTGAGACGCATTCCAAGCCGTGTACTTTCAGAGACTCCTTAGTGTAATCAAACACTTATTTCACCATTTGCGAGTGCTTTCGTCTTTACCGTCGTGGTATCAATACCAGATAAAGGCTAAAATCATTTACAGAATTTTTCCGAGTCTCAACCATGGCCCA
>JARGOI010000168.1 GCA_029212275.1 Thalassolituus sp. | reverse complement strand
GGTTCACCACAAGGTATTACCGGGTTAACCGCCAACGACGGCCGTGTCACCATCATGATGCCGCACCCTGAGCGTGTCTTCCGCGCGATTCAAAACTCCTACATCCCTAACAGTGAAGACGGGGAATGGAGCGAAGATGGCGCGTGGATGCGAATGTTCCGTAATGCGCGGGTTTGGTGTGAAGAGAACTAAGATTATTAGGTTCACATTGTAGAAGTGGTTCAGGCAGCTTGCTGCCTAACCGCGATTAAACAGGCCGCAATGCGGCCTTTTTATTGCCTGTAATTTACAAATTGTATATTCAATTAGATTGACGATTAGATTTTTGTACATACAATAAACATATCTATCTAAGGGAATGGATATGAAGATTGAGTTTGACCCAGAAAAGAACCGAGCAAATATCACCAAACATGGAGTTTCATTTGCTGAAGCTAAGATTTTTGACTTCGATAACTCGTTAATCGCAGAAGATGGGCGGCAAGAATATGGAGAAACTCGTTACATTGCTCTAGGGATTTTGAGGCACAGGCTCCATGTTTTGGTGTTCACCCTAATTAAGGATGGTATTAGGGTCATTAGTTTACGTAAGGCTAATTCACGAGAGGTAAAACTTTATGAACAAGCATCTGATCGATAAATATGGCGAAGTTCGTGAACTAAGCGCAGACGATCTAAAAAAGTTTCGTCCAGCGGCAGATGTGCTGCCAAAGTCATCGCACAAAGCCTTGCGTGTTCGTGGTAAACAGAAAGAACCGACCAAGACACAGATCAGTATTCGACTCTCGCCCGAAGTTGTAGAATCATTCAAAGCCACCGGCAAAGGCTGGCAGGGACGTATGGATGACGCCTTAAAAGAATGGTTGAAAGATCATCCTGTTATTCAGGCTTAGCTTGAGGTTTCTATGGTGCCTAAATCAAACACACCGACCGATTTCATTCGCAAAGCATGTGAAATAGAAGAGATCCGTAAACGACTTATAGCCTCTGAGCTAGCGGTGGCTGAAAAGGGTTGGGTGAATACATCGCAGGAAACGATGTTAAGTGACTTTATGGAAAGGGTTTCAAGCAATGGCGATATATTTACTAGATCGACAAGTGGAATAAAAAACTGTGAATAAATTGAATATCCAAGAATCGGCATCCTCTATAGCACGAAGTCTCTATGATGCAATGACAGCAATAGAGGTATATTCGAGTTTTCAAAACTTAGAACTATATAATGAATACGATACTCAATTTGATATGTACTCACAGTTTTTTCAATCTGCGAGTAACCATGCATTTATTACGTTCATCGTGTCTATGCATAAATTTATTGATCATAAAAACTCCATAAGTATTAAAGATTTTTGTAATAAATTAAATGATTTAGAAGCTTACAATTTAGATGGTAAAATAATTTCAATAGATGAAAGTAAAAATTCTTGGAAAGCTATTATCTTGTTCAGGCAAAATTTATTTGGCCATTCCGGTTTCAAATTGACCGAAGATGAAATTTACTCTCGGGCATCTGTCAGTCGTAATGATCTTACAATGGAATTTTATGAACTATATCAACCACTTATTGAAATTCTTGAAATTCTTGAGATTGTTGAAAATGTTTGTGGTTCAGTTAAGTTCTTAAATGATGTTCGTGGTCTAAAAAGTAAAACCAAGCTTAATATAAAACTGCTGCTTCGCAACATGAAAGCAGGCAGGGCTGCAAGGCTTGAAGGTAAGCATATTCCTTTTAATTAAAGGCGCTTTCATTTTGTGAGCGCTATTCAGCTCCCCTGCGCCTCCATTACCACCATCGGATTTTTCTTTACCACCAAAAGCAAGGCTCTTGCAGGTCCATCTGGCGTTCTGCAGTTTTGCAGCGTGAGCAGCGATACACCAATCATGTTAGCGAATAAGCGTTGACTCAGGCCTGTTGTATTACGAATGGCTTTTACAGTGGTAACACCAATCTGAACAGCGCGCAGGCGCTTGTTACCCTTTCAGCATGCTGTCGGCTTCTTGCACGCTTTGCATTAACTGTTCAAAGAGTTCATATTTCATTTTCTCTCTTTGATACATAACTTCAAATAATCTCCCTGAGCATCCATCGTCATTATATCGTCATTATATCGTCATCATGAGCTAAAGATTTTTTTTGAAAAAAATCCTTGAAAAATATTTTGGCCGCCCATAAATAAAATAACGTGAAAGGTCGTCTATTTAGAGCCTTATCACAATTGATTGTTTTTTATTTTATATTGCTTCTAACGGAGGATATACCATGAACGCAATTGACCTTACTCCCTTATACCGTAACAGTGTTGGTTTTGATCGTCTTGCAACCTTGATTGATCATGCCTTTGCAGCGGAATCCACAAGCAATGGATACCCACCATACGATATCGAAGTGCTCGATGAAAACCGCTACGCCATCACCGTGGCTGTGGCCGGATTTTCTAAAAAGGAGCTAGATATCCAAGTTGAGAAAGGTGTGCTGACATTGCGTGGAAATAAAAACGCAAAAGATGAGCGCAATTACTTGTATCAAGGTATTGCCAGTCGTGCGTTTGAACGCAAGTTTAATCTTGCTGATTACGTCGAAGTTACAGGTGCTAATCTTTCGAATGGCTTGCTCAGGATCGACTTGAAAAAGGAAATACCTGAAGCAATGAAACCAAAATCTATTGCCATTCATCAGGATGATCAAGCAATAGAGCATCAAGCTAGCGAGATCAGCGCTGATGACAATCAGGCAGCTTAAACGACCTAGGAGGCGCAACTGCGCCTCCTTTTTATTACAATTTAATAATTCTAATTTTAAAGTTCAACTAGCCTACCAAAGTCAGCTGATCATAAGTTTGATCAAATTACTCACATTCGTATCTGGTTATTTTCAGAAACAATAATTAATCATAATAGTAATTAACTAAATAATAAAAACCATCATCAATCAACTGGTATGTGTACGTAGACAAGTAAGAACCATCTATAACGCCATCAGCAGTGCCATCAGCATCATCATACTCATAAAGCTGTGTCAGTCGTACGCCGCTGTTATCATAAGTATAAGTATTTAAAATGGTAGATTCATTAGTCCCATCACCGTTGTCATCTATTTCATAAAAATATGTGATTTGAAATCCATTTACATCATAAGTGTATGTATAGATGTTAATGCTGTTTGGAACGCCATCGCCGTCGCTATCATTTTCATCACGGTAGGTTAGTTGATTACTATTTTCATCATAGGTATAGGTGTCGAAGTGAACGCGATTTAGAAAACCATCGCCATCGCTATCAGTTTCAGCACGATAGGTTAGTCGATTACCATTTTCATCATAGGTATAGGTTCTGCTGTCAACATAATTTGGTGTGCCATCAGCATTTTCATCATTTTCGCTACGATAGGTTAACTGGCGATTGTTTTCATCATAGGTATTGATTTGTTTGGAAATGCTATCAATTTCACCATTGTTATCACTGTCTGATTCTCGAAGATTGCTGGTCAGATTGTCGTTTACATCATAAGTGTTAGTTGCGTTTGTTACCGAGTTGTAGACACCATCGGCATTTGAGTCTTCACTACTTAATTCTGTGAGCCTATTACCGCTATTATCATAGGTAAGGATAGTAGTGTAGGTATAGTCCAAAACACCATCGCCGTCATTGTCGGAGGTTGCAATATAACTGAGCTGGTTATTGTCAGCATCAAACGTATAGGTATTGCTATAGATGTTATTCAGCGAACCGTCTGCGCCATTGTCGTCTTCGGTTTTAGAGGTTAGTAGATTGCCAAATGCGTCGTAGGTGTATGTATAGGTGGTTATATAGTCTGTAACTCCATCGGCATCATTATCTCGTTTAGATATTTGAGACAACTGATTATCGTTGGCATCGTACGTGTAAATATCTGAGTAGATTTTATCTAATGTACCATTGTTATTACTGTCTCGTTGGAAGACTTGGGTTAACCTATTATCCGCATTATCGTAGGTTTGTGTTGTTGATGATGTGAAATCAATGACGCCATCACCATCTTTATCGTATTTATAAACATAGGACAGTTGATTATCGCGACCGTCGTATGTGAACGTGTAGCTGTCGGTCGAACTTAGTTCACCCTCGTCGTTATAGTTTGTATATATTTCTGTTAATCGGTTACCGTTTTCATCGTATGAGGTGGTACCGCTATAGTTGATGTTGCCATCGTTATCATAATCGGATTGGTATGAAAGGCGACGTCCGGAGTCATCAAACGTTTCTGCATAGGTTCGGTCAATAACGCCATTGTTGCCGTTGTCAGTCTGCTCGCCGTTTTTTATATGTGCAGGTACTATTATGCCTAAGGCTTTATAGAGCGCTAGCAACGGGCCAAAGATGTCTTCACTTTTGCCCTTATTCTTATAGTTGGATAGGCCGTAGGTTTGAGCGAATTGCTGGAAGGTGCGATTTGGGAAATTAAACAAGCTCTGATCAAAATCAAGCGACGCCGTGGCTAAGCGATCATCCCAACTTGTTAAATCCAAGCCATTATCAGGATTAGAATCGTTATCGAGCGAATACAGTAATTTGGCAATATTCGCGATGCGATCAAATTCCGTATGTTCTCTGTAGGAATCCATTTCTTTACGAATTTCCAACTCGGTGGTGGGGAGTGCTTTACCGAGCAGGGCTTCGGGGGTGATTTCTGCAGCACCTTCGGCTGATCCTAATTCGATAGCGCCGATGGAGAAGGTAATTGTTTCGCCATCTAGGTAGCTGAATGCACCATCGGCACTGGTAAGACCAGATTGAGTTGCGGTTTTATAATGCAAACCTTCGATAGGAAGGCCTAGAAAAGTACCAGACAGTGTGTTGCTAGGCACGGATGATGGATCATCATTAACAGCAGAGTCTTTACTGCTGCTTCCGCCTCCACCCCCGCAACCGGTTAATACAATGGATAGGAAGAGTACTTGAGCGAAAAGATTTCTATTGGAAGTCATAATGATTCCTGGGTAGAAGCTTTGGGGAAGGAAAATCTACAAGTAGATTTTTTCGTGGCGCTTCATTTCCGATTTAACTTACAAAAGGTTACAAAAGGTTGCATAGACCCTACAGGTCATATACTTGAGAAGATACTTATGTTCAAAAAGAATTGTTACAGGGGAAAAGCAGAGGCAATATTATCTGTGTGGAGCGTTGAGATAGGTCGGATGTCTATTTCTCTTCGATAAATCAAATAATGAAACCGTTATGCAACTCAATGGAGTCTTCGTATTTTTAACATCACCCCAAAAATCCAAGCCGAAATAAACCAATATCTTCCTCTGATCCAAACGATGGGGCGCGTGCGCTCCTTTGCTAAGGGCGATGTGATTTTTCGGGCAGGCCATAGGCCCGATCATTTGTTGTATCTGACGCAGGGCATAGTGAAGAGTTTCTATTTGAATGACGGCAAAGAAGTGATTCTGAGGTTGATGTCGAAGAACAGCGTGGCCTTTAACTATTCGGCGTTTATAACGGGGTCGCCATCGCAGGAAACCATCGAATGTGTGCAGGCGTGTGAGGGTATTTGGATTTCTCTAGGTGACTTAGATGGTCAGCGAAAAAAACACCCGTGGATCGATGTGATGCTCAGGTACATGGCAGAGCAGCACTATTTGTCGATGGAGCGCAGGTTAGTCATGCTGCACCATAAATCGCTGGAGCAGCGCTATCTTTACTTTAGTGAAGTGATGGATAAAGAGATTGTCGAGAACACACCGATGCATTGCATTGCTTCTTATCTTGGCGCGACGCCAGAGTCCTTCTCAAGAATGAAACGAAATTTAAAGCACATTTAAAGCACTTCTAAATTATTAGATGCTTCCTTAACAATTGATAAGGCCAACGTTGATGATCTCTTTTATAGTGGATAAACCATACATAAGAGATAGTCACCATGCTTGAGTCAGTCGAATTGTTAAAGTCAGTTGAGTTGTTGAAACCCGTCGTCGCGTTAATTGCTTGGTCGATGGTGATGTGGTTTTGGATGTACGCCACTCGGTTACCGGCGATGAAGGCGGCGAAGAT
>JARGOI010000167.1 GCA_029212275.1 Thalassolituus sp. | reverse complement strand
ACTACTAAAAGAACAGGCACAACGCCTGCGCCGGGAGTCTCAAAATGCATCCAGTACGAAAACAACGGCTTAAGATCGTTTTATTGTTGGTGGCTGCGGTCGCCATCGCCGTTGGCTTAGCGACGTATTCATTGTCGAGCAACATCAATTTGTTTTATACGCCCACACAAATCGCCAGCGGTGAGGCGCCGCAAGGTCGCACTATTCGTGCTGGTGGTTTGGTCATGAACGGCAGCGTTGTTCGTTTTGATAACGGTCTGGGGGCGACTTTTGTAGTCACCGATAACCAAGCGCAAGTGAGCATTAGTTATGACGGTATTCTGCCGGATCTTTTCCGCGAGGGGCAGGGCATTGTGGCGATGGGACAATTGAACGCGGATGGCCAATTCATCGCGTCCGAAGTACTCGCGAAGCATGATGAAGAATACATGCCGCCAGAGGTAAAAGAAGCATTAGAAAAAGCGGATAAAGAAGGTCGCAAAGCCATGATGGAGGCAGCGTCCTATGAATGAATCAATGTTAAGTAGCTTTGTCAGTTACTTGCCAGAATTTGGTCAACTGGCCCTTATTATTGCCTTTGTACTTGCGGTATTGCAGTCCATCGTTCCTTTTGTCGGTGTTCAGCGCAATCAATATTGGATGATGCAATACGCGCGACCTTTGGCCTTGGGCCAAGCGATATTTTTGTTGGTGAGTTTGTTTGCATTAACGGGATGTTTCTTGGTGGATGATTTTTCCGTCGCGTACGTCGCAGCCAATAGCAATACCTTATTACCAACTCCTTTCAAAGTCAGTGCGGTGTGGGGTGCTCACGAGGGCTCTTTATTACTGTGGATTACCATGCTCGCTTGCTGGGGGTTAGCGGTCGCTGTACTCAGTCGTTCTTTGCCATTGGATATGGTCGCGCGCGTGCTGGGGATTATGGGCCTGATCTCGGTTGGTTTTATTTTATTTACCCTAGAAACCTCCAATCCTTTTACTCGAATTTTGCCGTCTCCTCCGCAAAATGGGGGAGACCTTAATCCATTACTGCAAGACTTTGGTTTGATTGTGCATCCACCCACGCTTTATATGGGTTATGTCGGTTTGTCCGTGGCGTTTTCCTTTGCCTTAGCAGCCTTGTTAAGTGGTCGCTTAGATGCGGCTTGGGCACGTTGGTCACGTCCTTGGACAACGGCGGCTTGGGTCTTTTTAACGGTGGGTATCGCCTTAGGCAGCTGGTGGGCATATTACGAACTTGGTTGGGGCGGCTGGTGGTTCTGGGATCCGGTAGAAAACGCGTCATTAATGCCATGGTTAGTGGCCACCGCACTTATCCATTCGTTGGCGGTGACCGAAAAACGCGGCCTGTTTAAAAGCTGGACGGTACTTTTGGCAATCTTTGCATTCTCCTTGAGCTTACTTGGCACATTCTTGGTTCGTTCGGGTGTATTAACGTCGGTGCATGCGTTTGCTTCAGACCCTGAACGTGGCGTATTTATTTTGGCATTACTGGGGATTTGTGTCGGCGGCTCGTTGTTGTTATTCGCCATTAAAGCACCGACTGTGTCATCTGTTGGACGTTATCAATGGGTCTCGCGGGAAACGTTTTTGCTGTTAAATAACTTAGTGCTTGTGGTACTGGCGTTGGCCGTTCTTATCGGCACTTTATATCCGCTCGTCTACGACTTTTTGGGCTATGGCAAATTATCCGTAGGGCCGGCGTGGTTTAACTCGATGTTTGTTCCTTTAACTGGCGGCTTAACTTTGATCTTAGGGTTGGGCTCTATGGTGCGTTGGAAGAAAGATTTACTCGGTCGTTTATTTGGATTGTCCTCGGTTGCGGCTTTAGTAGCGCTGATTTGGGCGGTACTTATCCCATATCTTATCGAAGACAAAGTCAATGGCAGTGTGGTGCTTGGGTTGGCCATGGCGTTGTGGGTAATTTTGGCGATGTGTGCCGATGCTTGGCATAAATCCCAAGGAAAAATTCGTCGCCTGCGCTCACTCAGTATGAGTTATTGGGGCATGTTTTTAGCGCACATTGGTGTGGCGGTGACGGTGATCGGTATTACTATGGTGGCTAACTATAGTATCGAAGAATCGGTCCGTATGGCGCCGGGTGATAGCCAACAATTGGGTGATTACCGTTTTGAATTTGTTGAGGCGCATGGCATTAAAGGTCCAAATTTTGTTGCTGATGGTGCGACGATTATTGTCTATCAAGGCAATAAAGTGATTAGCGAACTCAAGCCCGAAAAACGTCGCTATCCGGTGCGTAATAATGTCATGACAGAAGCAGACATCGACGTGAATTTATGGCGCGATCTATATGTGTCTCTGGGTGAGCCCTTACCGAATGGTGCTTGGGGCGTACGCTTACAAGTGAAACCTTTTATGCGTTGGGTTTGGTTGGGCGCGATATTTATGGCCATTGGCGGTATCTTGGCGGTCATGGATAAGCGTTATCGTCGTCGTACTTCTAAAGTAAATTCTCAAGACAACTTACCTTTAGATGAAGCCGATGATTCTCCTTTTAAGGATTCATCTGCACAGCAACCGAATTCACCTCGATTTCCCAAAGGGGTTGGAGCATGAAGCGTCCGTTATTATTTCTACCCTTAGTCATTTTTATATTGATGGGGGGCATTTTTTGGGTGGGATTGGGCAAAGAAGATAAATCGACCTTGCCTTCGCCTCTTATCGGCAAAGCTTTTCCTACCTTCGAATTAGGCGTAGTGGAAGATGGCCGCGTGTTAACCACCGACGATTTAAAAGGCCAGCCAGCGCTGGTAAATGTTTGGGCCACCTGGTGTCCAACTTGTAAATCTGAGCATCAGTTTTTAAATCAATTGTCGGCCGAAGGTATCCGCATTGTCGGCATCAATTACAAAGACGATAGCGATAAAGCACGTGCTTGGTTGGAGCAATTAGGAAACCCTTACGACTACAACTTATCGGATCCTAGCGGCATGCTGGGATTGGAACTAGGCGTTTATGGCGCACCAGAAACCTTTTTGGTAGACAGTCAGGGCATTATTCGCGGCAAACACGTGGGTGATTTAAATCCTCGGGTATGGCAAACCCTCGAAGCTGACTTTAAGGCAATGAAATGATCATTTTAAATGCTATTCGATTCACGCTGTTGCTCTCTATTCTTTTCATCTCACCTGCTTGGGCGGTGGTGGAAGGTTACAAATACACCTTTGATAATATTGAAGATACGCAACGTTTTAATCATTTGTCGGAAAATTTACGCTGCCCGAAATGTCAAAATCAAAACCTCGCCGATTCTAATTCGCCCATCGCTTCTGATTTGCGTTCTAAGGTGTACGAATTAATGCAAGACGGTAAATCAGATGACGAAATTGTCGATCATTTGGTGGCGCGCTATGGTGATTTTGTGCGCTACACCCCAGAGTTTCGTGCAGATACTTTATTGTTATGGGGTGGCCCTGCCATCCTTTTTGTATTGGGCCTAATATTGATATTTAACCTTCGCCGCCGCCAGGCAACTTCGGCAGGACTTAGTGAGCAAGAAGAAGCTCGATTAAAGCGTTTGTTAACATCAACGCACCCGACGTCTGCTAAAAAGGATGGATCGCAATGATCATTGGTTTAAGTATTTTAGCGATTTTACTTATCGTTGTTTTTGCCTTACCGGCACTGCGTCAGCCAGTGTCTGCCAAGCGTCCCGACGAAGTGCAACAAGGTGAAAATCTTCGTCTATATCAAGAACGCGTTATCGACATCGACAGTATGGAATTTAGCGATTCAGAAAAAGCAGAATTGCGTTTGGAGTTAGATCGAGAGTTATTGCAAACCACCGAAGCGGCCCAAGGAGCACTTCTGACAGACAAACCCAAACAACGTCGTGTCTTTACGCTATTGATGCTCATCATAGTGCTTGGAACAACGTATGCATTGTATCAATTCTGGGGTGCCAGTAACGAGTTACGAACTTCTGAATTATTGGGTTATTCGACCAACGCTGAGCTGAGTGAACTTGAATCACAAGAGTTGATTGAACGTTTAGGCAAAGCCACGGATCGTGCACCAGAAAATATTGAGTGGCCCTATTTTTATGGACGCATGTTGCAAGCCGAAGGCAAGTTTAATGAAGCGGCACTAGTGTACAAACAACTGCTGAGTCAATTGCCCGCCGAGCATACCGCGGATCGTGCGGCCATTATGACCTTAATGACTCAGGCGCGCTTTTTTGCCACCGATCAACAAGCCAGCGACAGTCTTTACCGTGATGCTACCTCGGCATTGGCATTAGTACCTAATCAGCGACAAACCCTAGGCTTAGCTGGTATTTTAGCCTTCGAGTTGGGCTATTATGAAAAAGCCATCGAACATTGGCGAGTGCTTTGGTCGCAACTGCCACAAGGCATGGAAGCAATGGCCCTAGAAAATGGTATTCGTCGTGCAGCGACTGAGTTAGAAGCGCAAAATAAAGCGGTGGATTTAACGTGGTTAGAAACGGGTAATCGCCAATTGCCAGAGTCTCAAGCGCAGACCGCAGTGTCTTCTAACGCTCGTATTGAAGTGGCGGTGGATGTGACCTCTGAAGTTCGCCAACAGGCAAGCCCCAGTACTATAGTGTTTGTCTTGGCTCGAGCTGAACAAGGACCACCGATGCCGTTGGCGGTTAAACGCATGACCTTATCTGAACTGCCAACCACTGTGATCTTGGATGACAGCATGGCGATGGCAGCTGGGGTTAATTTAAGCTCGGTTAAACAGGTCACTGTGACCGCTCGAGTCTCAAATTCTGGACAACCCATGGCGCAGTCCGGTGATTGGCAAGCGCAGCTGCAAGGCATTCCCACTGAAGGTTCAGCGCCTTTGAGTTTGATGATTGATCAGCAAATACAATAAGACGATCTAAATCGTTTTAATAAAAAAAGCCCGGTCGTGTTCATTATTAATTGAACACGATCGGGCTTTTCATTTTTAGATGTTTAAATTTCGTGGCAACATATACATCACCACAAGTTATTAATCCTAGAACGCATACTTAGTGGTGAATTGAATACGGTTCATTGTTACGTCATCTCCGCCGACACGCTCGACTTTGGCAATGCTGTACTCCGCACCATAAGTTAATGCTTTCACGGGCGAACGTAAAATATTGACGCGTACACTGGATGCATCTGTAACACCCGTCGTTACCGCGTTATCGTAATCTGCTGACAACACGCCGTATACCGCACTCGAGCGCCACTCGCTGTTCCAGAGATGACGATAAGCAATGAAACCTGCGGTTGTTTCGCTTGCCTCTAAGTCACCATTAACCAAGGCAGCATCAGCGACCGCGCCCAGACCTACGTATCGACCGACGCCTGTACCCGTGGTGACGCTGAATTTAACATCGTCTTGTCCTAACATGATTTTACCGGCTAAGTTAACGCCAAAGCCTGTGGTCGTGGCATCGTCACCCTTAACTGGACCGTCGTAGCTTAACTGACGAACCAAAAGTGCAGCCGTTAAGTCCATGTTATTAGCTTTAATTTTGTAGCTGGCTGTAAGGTCTGGAAACATACCGTTATCACCAGAATCTCCTGCACCTGTAGTTTGTGGATTTTCCAACGCGACGGATAAATCGCCCATGGTATAGCGTACTTGGGGTTGGCGAATAAAAACGGTCGATTCGCTTGGTCCAATAAAGTCAGCGACTTCTGGTAAAGCACCGACGTTCATAAAGTTAGACCATGTTTGACCAACTAATACGTTATCGTAGGTGATATATGCATGACGCAAGCGCGGTACATAAGAGTTAGAAACGACTTCATTTCCACCCGCTGTGGTAGAAAAATCCAGCTCAATAAAGCTAGTAATCGACTTGCCGTTTTCAACATCTGTAACCGTTTTGAAATTGAATCGCGAATTTCGAGCGGACATATCCAATTCAGCGGTATCCGGTTCAGTGCCTGATACTAGTTGGGACGGCGCATAGTAATCACGGCCATAGCCATCAATCACATCGCCATCTGAGTAATCACTCAACATGGCATCGAGTTTAATGAAGCCACCAAAAGTGAATTCAGTGTTGGCG
>JARGOI010000166.1 GCA_029212275.1 Thalassolituus sp. | reverse complement strand
AATTAGCAATAATCTGGCCAATTGGTCAGGTTTTAAAAATAGCGTTAAAATTCAAGTGGTTATATCAATATTAAAAAACTAAACACCCAATTACGTGATTCGCCATCAACTTAACGCGCACTAATAAAAGGCACGATGAGATATCGACGTGCACCATGAAGATTTAATGGCTAAATTTCAGATGCTAGCGTTGACGACATCCCAGACGAATGTTGTTGAATAAACGTGTTGATGGGCTCAAGCGTGCTGCCTTTAAAAAATAATAACGGTGATAACGTACCGATGATGGTGATATGACTGGTACCACTGATAGTAAGCATAGTATGCGGCTTATCTAATCGTGTCATTGCCTCGGCAAGCGAGTAGGTATTGCGTTGTGTATCCACCAAATTGTCATCTTCAGGCGCTAATAACAAGGCAGGTACATCGGCTTGATCAACAAATTCAATGGGATTTGAATTGGGAGGATAATCTGGGTAATGAAATACTGGGCGTACATCCTCCAAATTAATAGGATACAAATCATAAGGACCGGCCAAACCAATCCACCCACGAAGCAGAGATGTGCGTTGCAATGATTGTGACTGTAGCCAACGGTCATCCAAAGCCAACATCGCGGTATTGTATGCACCGGCACTGTGCCCCATCAGAAATACACGGTCATCTGCGTGCCAATCTTTGAAACGCTCCGTACGTATATCAGTCATTACTTGTGCCACCGCTTTCGCGCTGTCGTATAAAAAGTCAGGATAAGTTACCTGAGGATACAGACGATAATTGGCAACCGCGACAATATATCCTTGAGATGCGAGACGTCGACCCACAAACGAGTAATCTTTCTTATCGCCGTCATTCCAACTACCACCATAAAAAAACACAATGACCGGTGTCGCTACGCTTGTATCAATCTTCGATTTATTAGGAAGATAATAATCCAAAGCCAACTTTGTATCATCACCGTAACTCACATCACGAATCACATCGGCATCATAAAAATGCGCCACCCCATTGACTAAGGTTAAAGGAGAGCATGCGCTCGCTAAAGTAACTAACGGAATAAGGGCAATTTTCTTAAGATTCATAATCGCATCTGAATGAAATGTCATAGTGTCAGTAAGCTTTGTACATTAAGTGAAGTTTAGAAAAGCAACACTACTCACCTAAACATGGGCATTCGAAACAAGATCATTCGAACTTACCGATACTACCTGAGTAGTATCGGTATCAAAAACAACTATTACGTAACGTCAGTGTTATGACAACGCAGCCAGCGCAGCTTCATAATTGGGTTCGTCAGCAGTTTCGCTAACTTGCTCGTTGTAAAGCACTTTACCATCGGTATCAACCACGACAACAGAACGCGATAGCAATTTATTCAATGGACCTTCGATAAACTCAACGCCATATTCTTTACCAAAACTGGAACGAAACGTCGAACCGGAGACAACATTCTCGATGCCTTCAGCACCACAAAAACGGCTTAACGCAAATGGAAGATCTGCAGAAATACAAAGTACTACGACATTATCCAAAGAGGAGGCTTTTTGATTAAATTGACGTACCGAAGTAGCGCACGTGGGCGTATCTATCGAAGGAAATATATTCAGAACAACGCGTTTACCAGCAAGACTGCTGAGCGTTATGTCAGATAAGTCGGTACCTGCAAGGGTAAATGCAGGTGCCTGTGTGCCAACGTGTGGCAGTTCGCCAGCAGTACTGAATGGATTGCCTTTTAAAGTGACTTGCGCCATGACGTTTTCCTTTATGTTGCTTAGTAGATGAAGCATTAGGGTATAGCGTGTGTTACTCAGGTTCAATCTCAGGTTTGATCTCAGGTTCAATATAACCAATGACCAAACGAAAGCTGAGTAACACGATAAAGATAAGCTAAATAGGATAACGTCGGAAAGTTATAGTTCCATACTCACTGAGGGATCTAACGATGCAGCATGTCTGCTCGCATTGGTGCGAGCTTTTGTAATAGCTTGTTTTGGGTAGGAAAATCAATATCCGCTTTCGTCATGGCCGTTTGTAACAACTCAACCACACGATTGAAATGCGCCTCATCGATATTCATGCCGGTGTGCACACTCTTCATATCGTCCCCAGTATAAACGCACGGTCCAGAACTAAGATGGCAAAACTGCTCTTCTAGCTTGCTACGAACCCGCTTGATATTAGACTTGGCAAAAAATGGATAGATTTCACGATCGTAGGAGATTTCCTCTAAAAAACCGTCGACAATGTTAGCGATGCCCGCTTGGCCACCCAAATTCTCATACAAGGTATCTGCTTGAACGTAACAAGCGCTGAAGGAAATCGCCACGAACATAAAAATATTACGCAACATCAAAGTTCTCCTTAAATCGTCTTCTTGGCCAAATTAATATTGAAATATCTAGGGCACCTCTGAATAGTTCAGTAGTGCCCTAGCGTAAATAAGCAGTCAAAGAGGCGTATAAACCTCGCTGCGAGTCAGACCCCGCTATACTTCCAAGATCGGCATACGCTAAGGTGATGTTCACTTGCTTGGAGGGAAACCACGCCACAAAAATATCTTGGTAAGGATCTTCTTTAAAAGCGTTTAAGTTATCGGGTTTCGAACGATACTCCGCACCAATAGCGACTTGGGGATGAATCACAGTGGCCAAAGAAAACTCGGGCATCCACTGATAATCAGAATTGCTATCGCCGCCAAAACCAAGCAAGCCCATTTGATTAGCTTTGGTGCCTCGCAAGGTCGCATTCCATAACACGTGATAACCAGCCAGCGCCCCTAAATGTAATTTACTGGCAGCTATATAAATGTCTGTTCCCTTTTGATTATCGCGTGCGCCAACCGCTTGCGCGACGTCGCCGTCGATAAGACTCTTATGCTGAATACCTAAAGCCAATTGCGGCATCGTTGTATAAATTAAGTCACCCGCCAGCCGATACTTTATTCCAAAAATATCTTGGCGCAGATTAATGGCAGTGCCTTTTAATGAAAAGGTATGTTGTGCGGCTGATAATTCTATTCTGTTGTCATAGCTTGCACTAATTGCATCCACTCTTAGGCCAAAATCTTTCACATCCACCTTCGTATGCGAGACCGACAATGAAGTTGAATCGGCCAAGCTGTGTCCAGAAATCACCGCCCAAGGTGTAATCCCACCACCACCTGAACCTTCTAATTGAGTGATACCCGAGGTGGCTAACAATCGACCCGAACTTTGCTCGGCGTGTACAGACAATAATGCAAACTGGCCAATAACAATGACCCATACCAATGAAAAAAAACTTCTTTTCATAATTATACTAGCTCCTTAACAAGCCTTTTTTTGGTCTTTCTAAATGCTCAAACCATTCAATCAAGGAAGAAAGAGACATAGGGCGAGCTAAATAATATCCCTGAATCATGTCGCATCCTGCATTCTTTAACCAATCCAATGAGGTTTGATCTTCAACACCCTCAGCAACGACCGTCAGTCCCATTTCGTGGGCCATTTTAATGGTAGAACTTACAATGATTTGATCATCTTTATTAGATGCTAAATTCAAAATAAAGCATTTATCAATTTTTAATTCGTTAACCGGCATTAATGCTAGTTTAGAAAGTGCGGAGTATCCAATACCATAATCGTCAATAGAAAGTAAAAAACCTATTTCACGGTAGTAACTAAGTAAACTTAATGATTTTTCAACATCCACCATCATGTCTCGTTCGGTAATTTCAAGACATATATCCGTGGGACTGATGTCGTGCTCTTCTAAACAGGTTTCCAGTAATTTTCTAATATGTTCATTACTTAAATCTTGCGCCGACATATTAATTGAAAACTGAATATATACCCCACTACTCTGAAGCTTTTTTATATCTGCCATTACGCGTCTTATTACCCAGTTCGTTACCAGACTAATAACACCTGTTTTCTCAGCTAAATCGATAAACAAATCAGGAGGAATAAAGCCTTCTATCGGATGAAACCATCGAATAAGTGCCTCTGCTTTTTCAATATTACCTGTCACTAAGTTCATTTTGGGTTGATAAAACATTTGCAACTGACCATCATCATTACGCAGCGCTTCGCGTAAATCTTTTAATATCGTCAGTTTTTTCAAATGCGCTTGATCATCGCCATCTTTGTATTGATAAAAAAGTAAATTCTGTGCAGATGAATATTCAAGAGCAATACTCACTCGGCGAATAAGCTGATGAACATCACTCGCTCTGTCTGGATAACTTGTAATCCCCATACGACAGCCCACAGTAAGCGTGACATCCTCGAATAACATGGGTTGCGATAACGCTGAAAAAATCATTTCAGCCAAATTTTCAGAGGTGTCTTGCCCTGTTGAAATCAACATAAATTCATCGGCAGATTGACGCGAGACATGTTCATCACCTGCAATCTCTATAAGACGTTTGGCAACAACACGTAAACAGTCGTCGCCAATATCCATTCCCAAGCTATCATTTATTTGTTTAAAGCCTGTTAAATTGATACCGATTAATTCAAAGTATTCGTTGTCAGAAATTTTTTCATTAAGTATCTGGATAAAACTGTCACGACTGTTCAAACCCGTGAGTAAATCATGACTTGATTGATAGCGAATATGTTTTTCACGCTGATCCAAATCAGATGTCATTTTCCGAAATCCGGTAATTAAACCGTCTATTTCAATACTTTTTGCCTTAAACTGAAATTGATCTTCATAATCTCCTGTAGCAACCTTTTTTATAGTTTTTAATAAACGTATTAATGGTTCGGTATAGGTACGAGCAATGGTAAAACTACCTAGTACAGTCAGCACTAGAAGGACGAAGGTAATAATAAGAATATTATTAACTAATTCTTCAAATCTTTGGTATATTGGTGACAGATTTTCGGTTAGAAATAGACTTACTTCTGTTGTGCCGAAATCTGAGCTGTCTAAGTAACGACTAGCGAATTGTTGCCCTTGTTGAAATGGTAAGCGAAATAAACTCTGTATATTTTCTGGCGCAATGGTTGCCTCGAATATTTCTCCATCAGCAAGAGTAGAGACAAAAACTGGGCTTGATCGGCTAAAAACGATGGGATCCCGAAATAAGTCCGCGGTACGAATAAACGTAATTTCAAGCTCACTGTTTCGAATCAAACTTCTGGCGGTTGACTCCGTTACTTCTGAGCCAATACCGGCTATCGCTACCACACGAGGACTTTTAATCGGTAAGAAAACAATATTATATATTTTTTTGTCGACCACAAAAAAACTAGAAAAAGATTCTCCAATGAGAGCAGTATTCAAAAGTGTTTCGTATGGAAAATTGATCTGCCACGTCATATCATATGCTGAACTTGCTACAATATTGCCTGACAAATCCAAAATAAACATTAATTCAGCGTTAATTCGTTGTCCATGGTTTGATAGCATGCTCGACAATGTAGCCTTGTCTGCCATTGCTACTGCTTGTTTGAAACCAAAATCAGAAGTTAATACTTCTGCATTTTGGATAAGTTGCTCTTGATGATTGTGTACGCCTATTTGTAAGCTATTAACGGCTTCGTCTATATCGCTGTTTACTGAAGAACGAATAGAGCTATTCATGCTGGAAAAGACCAACACAAGTACGCAACCTACAGAGAAACAGAATACCAGCAAAGTAAATACTAAAATCTGTCCACGTAAAGATTTAAAGAATATCAATCTAAACCTCT
The DNA here is from genome assembly GCA_029212275.1 of Thalassolituus sp. Taxonomy (GTDB): domain Bacteria; phylum Pseudomonadota; class Gammaproteobacteria; order Pseudomonadales; family Oceanobacteraceae; genus Thalassolituus. The sequence continues at coordinate 368 of JARGOI010000166.1, read as the reverse complement.
ACGAAATGAGTTAGAAAAAGTATTCGACGTTTCCTGATTAGAACTCGGAGATGACAACTTGCGCTCTAACTTCAGAGTAAGGGTATAACTTCCATCAGTGTTTTTAGATTGCTCAAACTCATTGGCACTAAGAATCAAATGTAATCGTTCATCGATGTTGTATTTTTCATGCCACAATCGGACTTGTTGTATTTTCCCAGAGTAATCGATCGAGACCTGCCCATTCTCATCACTGATGGCAGAGAAAGGCGTGGACGAAACATAAATGTAACCTTGCATTTGATCATGAATGTTACAACCCAATACCACCAATCCAGAATTGGTAAATTGAATAGGATTTTCTGGTTTGCCGGCGTATAAGCGCAATT
>JARGOI010000165.1 GCA_029212275.1 Thalassolituus sp. | reverse complement strand
TTTGTATTGCAACCCATACTCGAGCGCTTAGGCGCTGATGTAACGGTTTTGACCGCCGTTCCTGATGAACTTGGGGCTTTGGCACAGGTGCTATCTGCGGCGGCGGCAAAATCTGATGTCATTATTAGCAGTGGTGGCGTCTCCGTTGGTGATGCCGATTTTACCCGCGCAGCGATTGAATCACTGGGCGAGCTGACACTCTGGCGCATGGCGATGAAGCCCGGTAAGCCGTTGGCGTTTGGCCGAATTGAAGATTGTTTGGTGTTAGGTTTGCCCGGTAACCCAGTGTCGTCGTTGGTGACTTTGCATCAAATGGGGATTCCGTTATTACGCTGCTTGGCAGGGGAATCTTACCAACCCGCAATTCGTATGGTTGCGGTGGCCGCACAAATGCTACGCAAGGCACCGGGGCGGGTGGATTATCAGCGCGGTATCGCCAGTGTTAATAGCCAAGGTCAATTACAGGTGGTCAGCACAGGGGCGCAAGGTTCTGGTATTTTAACCTCGGTGAGTCAGGCCAATTGCTTTATTGTGTTAGAACAAACACGTGGTCGGGTTGAGGCAGGGGAGCAAGTGACCATTGAGATGTTTGATCAATGGTTGGCCTAACGACTAAACATAAGAATAGCACGAACATAAAAAAGCCCCGCGATAGCGAGGCTCTTTAAATCAACGTGATTTAATTAACGTTCGATGTGATCAATCTTGTCTGGCACACCGTCCCAGTCAGCTGCGTCTGGCAGAGGATCTTTCTGTTCGGTGATGTTTGGCCACTCTTCCGCCAACTCGGCGTTCAATTGGATGTACTGCTCTTGCCCTGCAGGTACTTCGTCTTCAGAGAAAATCGCTTCGGCTGGACATTCAGGCTCACACAACGCGCAATCGATACACTCGTCTGGGTGAATCACTAAGAAGTTAGGACCTTCGTAGAAACAATCTACGGGGCAAACTTCTACGCAGTCGGTGTATTTGCATTTAACGCAGTTGTCGGTCACAACGAAAGTCATCGGTGTTTCTCCTGAATTTGGGTATAAAATCTGGTTAGGCAACAATCCAGCTGTTCAAACAACCGCAGCAATGGGGTTAAGCCAACGTTTAAGCCTAAAAAGAAGCTTGGTGCTTTTGAGTACCCAAGCACGATTCTGTGTTGGTCAGGCTAAAGCGCGTATTCTAGGCAGCCTCGGCCCGTCAAGCAAGACCGTACGGCGATTTCTCGCGTTATTATGCCGAGAAATGCCGCACAGACTGTTCGGTATTACCGATAATTATCAGGAAATCAATGACTTCAGCTTGTAGATTAATTCCAACGCTGCTCTAGGTGTTAGGTCGTCTGTATCAATATCTGACAGCGCATTTTCTACCGCACTTTTTTGTTTGATTGCAAATAAGTCATCTTGTAACGGTGATTTATGTTGTGATCCCAGTACTTTTTTACGCGCTGAGGCTGACTCTTTCGACGGTATGGTTCGGCCTTGATTATCAATCACAATGCCCGTCTGGTTTTCTTCTTCGATATGCTCACGCTGCCCTCGGCCTTGATTGCCCCAACCATGATGGCCCAGACTCTGCTGCTCCAGTTGTTTCAGCTGCGCGCGCGCTTGCGCAATCACTTCAGGAGGAACGCCAGCTAACTGAGCGACCTGTAAGCCATAACTTTGGCTGGCAGGACCAAGTTTAACCGAATGCAAAAAGATGATGCGCTCGTCATGCTCGGTGGCTTTTAAATGCACATTCACCGACGTTGGATATTGCTCGGGCAATGCGGTCATTTCAAAATAATGTGTCGCAAATAGCGTAAAGGCATGGGTTTTTTCCGCTAGAAACGCCGCCGCCGCCCACGCCAAAGACAATCCATCAAAGGTGCTGGTGCCGCGGCCAACTTCGTCCATCAGAACCAAACTGTTGCGCGTTGCGTTGTGCAAAATATTAGCGGTTTCGGTCATTTCTACCATAAAGGTCGAACGGCCACCGGCGACGTCATCGGCCGACCCCATGCGCGTGAAAATACGATCAATAGGCCCCAGCTCACAATGCTCGGCAGGCACGTAACTGCCGATGTGAGCCAACAGGGTAATTAACGCGACTTGGCGCATATAGGTCGATTTACCGCCCATGTTTGGGCCGGTAATGATTTGCATGCGAGTATCATTGGTTAAGCAGGTGTCATTAGCGACAAACGGATCGGTGATCAAACTTTCTATCACTGGATGGCGTCCTTGGCGAATGTCCACCACACTGTCACTGACCAGTTGCGGTGCATTGAGGCGCAGGGTATCGGCGCGTTCCGCAAGGCAAACGATCACATCCAGTTCGGATAAGGCCGCAGCACAAACCTGCAAGGGAATCAGATCTTCTGCTAAGTCAGACAATAGTTGTTCATAGAGAAGTTTCTCACGACTGAGCGCACGCGATTTGGCGCTCAACGCTTTGTCTTCAAATTCTTTCAATTCAGGCGTGATAAAACGCTCGGCATTCTTTAGGGTTTGACGCCGAATAAAGTCAACGGGAGCTGCGTCAGATTGCGCTTTGCTAATCTCGATGAAGTAACCATGCACGCGGTTGTAGCCCACTTTCAGTGTGCTGATACCAGTGCGCTCGCGTTCACGTTGTTCTAGTTTTACTAAATAATCACCGGCGTTCTCGCTCAGACCGCGTAATTCGTCCAGCTCACTGTCGTAACCTTCGGCGATGACGCCACCTTCACGAATGACCACCGGTGGGTTCTCGATAATGGCGGACGTTAAGCGAGCCACCCATTGCGGAAACTCAATGGCTCTTTCCTGTAATGAAGTACTGAGTGGATTATCGAAGGTTGCCAATACGCGTCGCACCTCTGGTATAGCACTGAGGGCATCGCGCAACCTTGCTAAGTCACGTGGACGAGCAGAACCTAATGCGACGCGTGACAAAATCCGTTCGACATCGCCGATGCTGCGTAACGTTTTATGCAATTCTTCGTGGGCGTAACCGTTAAGGCATTGTGCAATTAAGCCTTGGCGCTGAGCCAAAATTTGCTGGTCACGGATCGGGCGATTAAGCCAGCGTCGTAACAAACGACTGCCCATGGCGGTGGCGGTTTTATCCATAACCCAGGCCAACGTGTACAGACCATCGCCTTTTTGGTTGATGTCGATTTCCAAATTACGACGGCTGGCAGGGTCAATAATGATGGCGTCATCGGGGTGCTCAACTGAAATAGAGCGAATATGAGGCAAGCTGTTGCGTTGGGTGTCTTGCGCATAGTGCAGCAGGGCACCTGCGGCACGAATGGCGACCTTCATCCCGTCGCAGCCAAAGCCGCGCAAATCTTTGGTGTTCAGCTGGGTAGTCAGTAGACGCATGGCGGTATCCGCCTCAAAATGCCAAGGCGCCATGTGTTTGGCACCGGCGCGATTGCTGACGTCTGTGTGGAATAATTGATCTTCTGGGAACAGCAATTCGGCAGGGCGCAAGCGTTCAATTTCAGCTAATAATGCGTCCTCACCGTCTATTTCTAACACGCTAAAACGGCCGCTAGAAATCTCTAACGTAGCCAAACCAAAACGTTGCTTTAAAGCACAGACTGCCACTAATAAATTGTCACGATGTTCATCGAGAAAGGCTTCATCGGTGAGGGTACCGGGGGTTAACACGCGTACGACTTTTCGTTCTACCGGACCTTTGCTGGTGGCCGGATCACCAATTTGCTCGGCGATGGCAACCGATACCCCTTGCTTCACTAACTTGGCAATGTAGGATTCTGCGGCATGAAACGGCACGCCAGCCATGGGAATGGGTTGGCCACCGCTTTGTCCGCGTGCGGTCAGTGTGATGTCCAGCATTTGCGCTGCGCGCTTGGCATCATCAAAAAACAGCTCGTAAAAATCACCCATGCGGTAAAACAAAATCGTCTCGGGGAATTCTCCTTTGATCTTTAAATATTGCTGCATCATGGGGGTATGTGCGCTGGCCTGACTCATTGCGTAACTGTCCTGTTGACTGCGTATAATATTTGTACAACGACGCATCTTAGTAGATGCTTGCTAGACAAGGGTTTGATACTCTGCAGCGATTGTACGGGAAAGCATCGAGATTTCGAAATGTCAGAGAGTACGACAGAATTATGCCAGCAACTCGCACAGTTACTGCGAGCTAAAAAGCAACGCTTGGTGACCGCGGAATCTTGTACGGGGGGATTAGTTGCGACCTTGTGCACGGATTTAGCGGGCAGCAGCGATTGGTTTGAATGCGGGTTTGTGACCTATTCAAATACGGCAAAAATGCGCGATTTGGGTGTACCTGCGGCAGTGTTGTTGCAATATGGCGCGGTCAGTGAAGCCACTGTGCGTGCCATGGTGGCTGGCGCTGCACGTTATGGTCACGTTGCGGTGGCTATTAGTGGCATTGCTGGGCCAGGCGGAGCAGTAGAAGGAAAACCTGTTGGCACTGTTTGGTTGGCTTGCGGTCATAGTGAACAGCAACTCACCGAGACCCATTGTTTTGGCGGAGATCGTGATGCAGTACGTCAACAAAGTGCTATTGCGGCACTAAAATTAATAATTCGCTGGATAAATACACAGTAGTGCTTGGCAAACCGAAAAAGCTGTGGTTAACTACTGTTTAAATTCACAGTGGCCGCCCAGTTCTCATGTCAAAATCAACTACGCCAAAAATCAGACCCCAGAAACAAACAAAGGACTCACCTATGGATGCGAATAAGCAAAAAGCACTCGAAGCCGCACTCAGCCAGATAGAACGTCAGTTTGGTAAAGGCGCCGTCATGAAAATGGGCGAGCAGCCGCGTGAAGCAATTCCGGCGATTTCTACGGGGTCACTTGGGCTTGATATTGCATTAGGCATAGGTGGTTTACCTGTCGGTCGTATTGTCGAGATTTATGGCCCGGAGAGCTCTGGTAAAACAACCATGTGTTTGTCTGTTATGGCACAAGCCCAGAAAATGGGTAAAACCGTCGCCATCATCGATGCCGAGCATGCGCTTGATCCACTGTATGCCGAAAAACTGGGTATCGATTTAGACAGCTTACTGGTATCTCAGCCAGATACTGGCGAGCAGGCCTTAGAAATTTGTGACAGCTTAGTACGATCGAATGCCGTCGATGTGATTGTGGTTGATTCCGTGGCGGCCTTAACCCCACGTGCCGAAATCGAAGGCGACATGGGCGACAGTCATGTAGGTTTGCAGGCACGTTTAATGTCGCAAGCGCTACGTAAAATCACCGGTAATGTTAAAAATGCCAATTGCCTAGTTATTTTCATTAACCAAATTCGCATGAAAATTGGTGTGATGTTTGGAAGCCCAGAAACAACCACTGGCGGTAATGCATTGAAGTTTTATTCGTCTGTGCGTTTGGATATCCGTCGCACCGGTGCCGTGAAACAAGGCGAAGAAGTGGTGGGCAACGAAACTCGCGTTAAAGTGGTAAAAAATAAAGTAGCACCACCTTTCAAACAGGCCGAGTTCCAAATTATGTATGGCCAAGGTATTTATCACATGGGCGAAGTGATTGACCTAGGTGTTAAGTGTGGCTTAGTGGATAAAGCAGGTGCTTGGTACAGCTATAAAGGCGATAAAATTGGGCAAGGTAAAGCTAATGCTGCCGTGTACCTAGAAGAGCATTTAGATATTGCCAACGAAATCGAAGCACAGATTCGTGGTCAGTTATTGAGCGTGCAAGATTCTAAGTCTGTGACCAAAGCCTCCGTCGAATCGGTCGATATTGATGAAGAAATCGACGCCTGATCTACTTGATCGCAAAGGACTGCAAACGGCGGCGGTTGATCTACTCAGCCGCCGCGATTATTCGCGCCAAGAGCTTTGGCGCAAACTCTCACCCAAAGCAGAATCTTCCGAATCATTGGAATCTGTCCTGTCTGATCTTTCTGAGCGCCAATGGCAATCGGATGAACGATTTGCCTCCATGTTCGTGCGCAGTCGCTCTTCGCGAGGAGTCGGACCGCGTCGTTTAAGCCAAGAATTACGCCATAAAGGTGTTAGCGAAGATATTACTGGGCATGCTATAGAAGAGGCTGAGATTGATTGGTATTCGCAGGCATTGGAAGCGGCAGAAAAAA
>JARGOI010000164.1 GCA_029212275.1 Thalassolituus sp. | reverse complement strand
AGGAGCAAAAGCCAATGGCTAAGCTATTTACCGATGAGTTTATGCCTTTAAATATCGCCATCTTGACGGTCTCAGACAGCCGCGATGCTGCTTCTGACAGCAGTGGCGATTTTTTGGTGGCCAGTGCCCAAGAGGCTGGGCATCAGGTGTTAGAAAAAACCATTGTGATTGATGATGTGTACAAAATTCGAGAAATTTTGAGTCGTTGGATTGCCGACACAGCTACCCAGGTTGTCATTATTACCGGTGGTACTGGTTATACCGAGCGAGACTCAACCCCCGAGGCGGTGATACCTTTGTTTGATAAAACCATCGAAGGCTTTGGCGAGCTATTTCGCCATATTTCAATTCGCACCATCGGTTCGTCGACGGTGCAAAGTCGCGCGGTCGCTGGACTGGCCAACGACGTATTGATTTTTTGCATCCCGGGCTCTACCAATGCCTGTCGGCAAGCCTGGGATGAAATCATTTGTTCGCAACTCGACAGCCGCCATAAACCCTGCAATTTTGCGCTACGCGTGAAAAAAATAAAGGCCGACGTATGAGTGAATTTTCGCATATCAATGAGCGCGGCGAAGCATCCATGGTGGATGTATCGAATAAAACGCCCAGCGTGCGTGAAGCTCGTGCTGAAGGCTTTGTGCGCATGAAAGCGACGACATTAACCGCGATATTAGAAGGGAATCACCACAAGGGCGATGTCTTTGGCGTGGCTCGCATCGCTGGCATTCAAGCAGCCAAGCAAACCAGTCTGTTGATTCCTCTTTGTCATCCGTTGATGCTTAGCAAAGTCGCAGTCGACTTCGCCGCCGAACCTGAACAGCAACGCGTTCGTATTACCTCTCTGTGTAAGCTTACCGGTGGTACTGGGGTAGAAATGGAGGCATTAACGGCGGTTTCTGTTGCGGCACTGACGTTGTTCGATATGTGCAAAGCGGTGGATCCGGGCATGACCATTGAAGGCATTCGTGTGCTGGAGAAACTCGGTGGTAAGACTGGGCGGTGGGTTGCCGCTGATGAGAGTCTAACGAACGGTAATGAGGCGCTTACATGAAGGTAATGTTCTTTGCGCAATTGCGAGAGAAGCTAGGCTCTACAGATACCGAGGTTGATGTTGTGTTGCCATGTTCGGTGGCTCAGTTGCGTTTGGTACTTAGTGAGATGTTTCCTCAATATAAGACTGACTTTATCCAAGGCAAGGCGCTGGTGGCGGTCAATCAAACATTAAGTGACGAGATGCAGATGATTCAACAAGGAGACGAAGTTGCCGTGTTTCCTCCCGTGACCGGAGGCTGATATGGAAGCATCTACGAGCGGACAAATCGATGCTGAACAAACCTTTGATAAAGAAGTTGCTACTAATATCAGGGTGCAAACCGAAGATTTTGATGTGGGGCAGCAGCATCGGTGGTTATCAAACAATAGTCCCAGTACAGGCGCGGTGGTGTGTTTTACCGGTTTAGTGCGCGAATTTAGTGAGCGTGAAGGGGTGCTTGGACTCGTGTTAGAGCATTACCCCGGTATGACTCAGCGTGCATTGCAAAGCATTGTCGAAGAGGCGCGTCAGCGTTGGCCGCTACAACGAGTCAGTGTGATCCATCGCATTGGACAGTTATTAACGCAAGACAATATTGTTCTTGTAGGCGTGAGCAGCGCTCATCGTGACAGCGCTTTTGACGCGGCAAAATTCATCATGGACGCACTTAAAACCCGCGCTCCTTTTTGGAAGAAGGAATTGACGAAAGAAGGCAGCTTTTGGGTAGACGCGCGCGCAAGCGATCAACTCGCTGCGGCGCAGTGGCAAGACTAATTCTTTTCTTCGGGTGCTTATCCTGAAATAAAAATTCGCTATTCTTGCAGGCGCATGTGACGCGTGGCTGAATTAAGACGATCAACGTTACTTTCGTTACTGAGCTTGATCATCAAACGTAAATCATTCGGAGAGTCTGCGTAAGACAGCGCGTCTTCGTAGGTAATCTCACCTTGTTCGAACAATAGGTACAAGGCTTGATCGAAGGTTTGCATGCCACTTTCGGTCGAGCGCGTCATCACCCCTTTTAGTTCATGCACCTCGCCCTTGCGAATTAGATCAGAAATTAGCGGCGTATTCGTCATGACTTCAATCACCGCACGACGGCTGCGGCCATCGGGTGAAGGAATCAACTGCTGCGCCACAATTGCACGTAAATTCAGCGACAAATCCATCCAAATTTGTGAATGACGTTCGGGTGGAAAGAAATGAATAATACGATCAAGTGCTTGGTTGGCGTTGTTGCCGTGCAGTGTGGCCAGGCAAAGATGACCGGTTTCAGCAAAGGTAATGGCATGTTCCATGGTTTCTGCCGTTCGAACTTCACCGATCATAATGACATCGGGTGCTTGGCGTAAGCAGTTTTTTAACGCGGTAGCGTAATCATCCGTATCGATACCTACTTCACGCTGAGTCACTATGCTGCTGTCGTGCTGGTGAATAAATTCGATAGGATCTTCAATGCACAGGATGTGATCTTTGCTATTGCGATTGCGGTGACCAATCATGGAAGCCAACGAGGTCGATTTACCCGCGCCAGTAGAGCCAACAAATAAAATTAGGCCACGTTTTGATAATGATAAGTCTTTGATGATCTCAGGCAAGCCTAGCTGATCAATGGTGGGGATGCGGGTTTCAATGCGACGCAGTACCACACCGGCAACGTTGCGCTGATAAAAGGCACTGGCGCGAAATCGACCAATACCAGAAGCGTTGATGGCAAAGTTCAGTTCTTTGGTGTTTTCGAACTCGCGCTGTTGCTTGTCGGTCATTAAGCCGTAAATGATTTCCTTAACGTGTTCTGCACTGAGGATGTTTTTGTTCAGTGGCATTATTTTGCCATGAACTTTCATCGACAAAGGTACACCGGCCGTTATAAATAAATCGGAGGCGGTTTTTTCGACCATTAAGCGCAGAAACTTGTCCATCGACACAATTTATATCCTCAAAAATTATCGGGTATTTTGGCTTTTTCTCGAGCCGATTCGCGAGTTATCACTCCTTTGCTCAACATGTTTTGCAAACATTGATCCATGGTTTGCATGCCGAAACCTGCCCCAGTTTGAATGGAGGAATACATCTGTGCGACCTTGTCTTCACGTATCAAGTTACGAATGGCTGGTGTACCAATCATCACTTCATGTGCAGCGATTCGTCCACCGCCTGTTTTCTTTAGTAAGGTTTGCGACACGACGCCCTGTAATGATTCGGACAACATTGAGCGTACCATCGATTTCTCTTGAGCAGGAAACACATCAATAATTCGATCGATGGTTTTGGCCGCCGAGGTGGTGTGAAGTGTACCAAAAACAGCGTGACCTGTTTCTGCGGCGGTTAACGCCAAGCGAATTGTTTCTAAATCTCGCAGCTCACCAACAAGAATAACATCGGGGTCTTCGCGCAGCGCTGAACGTAGCGCTTGGTTAAAGCCTAAGGTATCACGATGCACTTCACGCTGGTTGATCAGACTTTTCTTCGACTCGTGAACAAACTCTATCGGGTCTTCTACCGTTAGAATATGGTCGTAGCGTGTCTCGTTGATGTGATCGATCATCGCCGCCAAGGTGGTCGACTTACCCGATCCGGTCGGGCCAGTAACCAGCACCAAACCGCGCGGCACTTCGGACAAGGTTTTGAATACAGGGCTGAGGCCCAATTGATCCATGGTTAATACTTTCGACGGAATAGTACGGAACACTGCACCCGCGCCACGGTTTTGATTAAACGCATTGACACGAAAGCGAGCGACGCCAGGAATCTCGAAGGAAAAATCTGTCTCAAAAAATTCTTCAAAATCTTTGCGCTGCTTGTCATTCATAATGTCGTACACCAAATCGTGCACCTCTTTATGGCTGAGCGACGGCAGGTTGATGCGACGCACGTCACCATCAACTCGGATCATAGGAGGCATATCGGCCGATAAGTGTAAATCAGAGGCGCCCTGCTTGGCGCTAAAGGCCAATAACTCAGTAATGTCCATGCATATTCCTTAAACTAACGGTCGTAACAGTACAAATAGATACAGCATATACAGCGGCGTAGCACTTAGCCATACGATCAGTACAAGACGGTAACTAATTAAAAAAATAACGGTCTTTTTCTGTCACTTATCTTGCCGACCACTATGATTCTGCCAGTTATTTTGAACTGGTGTATCATATTATAGCCATAAGATGACACAATCTTATGCATTGTTAACGTATTTGGATGCGACCATTTATAAGTTTTTGTTATCGTCGTGGCCTTTTTCTTATCTTGGATACCTCTGAAAAATGCAGTAGTGGCTGCTAAATTATTCATCGGTTATCTCGGTTCAACTGACATCCTAAACCAAGCGGCCTTAATGTCTATACTCGAACACAATTACAATCAGGTTATTCAGCGACTTCAGCACGCATGCATGGATCATCAGCGCAATAGTGATGAGGTGAAATTGTTGGCGGTCAGTAAAACCAAACCAGCGTCGATGGTGCAGACGCTCTACGATTTAGGTCAACGATCTTTCGGTGAAAACTATCTGCAAGATGGCGAAGCCAAAATCACCGAGCTATCTCATTTGGCTGATATTGAATGGCACTTTATCGGTCCGTTGCAATCGAATAAAACGCGCTCAGTAGCCGAAAATTTTCAGTGGTTAGAGACCCTTGATCGAGAAAAAATTGCCCGGCGACTGCATGATCAGCGCCCCGAAGGCATGGCACCGTTGAATGTGCTTATCCAAGTTAATATCAGTGCTGAAGGTCAGAAAAGCGGCATTGCAGCGAATCAGGTTATGGCCTTTGCCGAGATGCTGATGCCTCTGAGCAATCTGCAATTACGTGGCTTGATGTGTATCCCTGAGGCTACGGATGATGAAACCAAACTGCGGTCTCAATTTGAACAGATGAAAACCTTGTTTGACGAGTTAAAGGCCCAATATTCAGAGTATAAGCTTATCGACACGCTTTCGATGGGGATGTCGGCAGACATGTCCTTGGCGATTGCCTGTGGCGCGACAGAAATTCGTATTGGCACTGATATTTTTGGTGCGCGATAGAATAGCAAGCGTTCGGTTTTAGTAGGTCGTAACAGTTGGCCTCAGTAGTGAGCCTCAATATTTAAACAGCTCAATTTATAAATAGACGAATTAGGAAAACGGAATGACACAAATTGCATTTATTGGTGGTGGCAATATGGCGACCAGCATCATTGGCGGATTGCTGCAGCAGGGTGATATTTCTGCGTCGGCAATTCATGTGGCAGATCCGGGGGCAGAACAACGTGCTCGCTTGCAAGCGCAGTATGGAGTGCTCACCTATGAGTCAAATTTAGACGCCGTGGCTCAGGCAAGCGTACTGATTTTAGCGGTGAAGCCACAAATGATGAAGACAGTGTTAACACCCTTGCATGCCACCTTAGAAACACGTCAGCCGATGTTGATCTCCGTCGCGGCGGGCATTGATTTAGCCACCTTAAAAACGTGGAGTGGTTGTCACGCCGTTGTTCGCTGTATGCCCAATACGCCCGCTTTAATTGGCAAAGGCGCAACCGGCTTATTTGCCAGCGACGCCGTATCGTTAGAGCAACGCAATCTTGCAGATCAATTGCTCGCCGCCACTGGTATAACTGTTTGGGTGCAAAGTGATGCCGAAATCGATGCCGTCACCGCGTTATCCGGCAGTGGCCCCGCTTATTATTTTTTAATGATGGAAGCGATGATTGCCGCGGGTGTTGAGCTTGGTCTAAACCAAGAAATTGCGACTCGTTTAACTCTTCAAACGGCGTTAGGGGCTGGAGAAATGGCCAGCTCCGCCGATGTCGACCCAGCTGAGCTGCGCCATCGTGTGACCTCACCCGGAGGCACCACAGAACAAGCTATACTAAGCTTTGAAAAGGCAAAAATGCACGATATTGTTGCAGCGGCCATGCAAGCGGCTGCACGTCGAGCGTCGGAACTAAGTGAAGAGTTGGGCGATAAGTAGTATTTAACCGTATAGAACACTATTTTTTCAAAGTTAATCTGAATATGAGGTCAACATGTCTCCTTTGAGCCAAGCAGGATT
>JARGOI010000163.1:2055-6073 GCA_029212275.1 Thalassolituus sp. | reverse complement strand
TTTGTAAGATAGGATGTCTTAAGGATTACTGAACGTCAATTTACTTTGTAGGCTTGGTCTGCACATTTTCTATATTTAATTACAATAACTTGGAGTTACAAATGAATTTAATGAATATTGTTATCGGTATCATCGTTGTCGCAGTGCTGGGTGTCATTTCCTTCGCATTGATAGGCAAGGATGTGGTAACGCAAGACGATGTCGTATTAGACCTTGATATTGCTGGTGAAGAAATGGGTCTTGCTGAAAAATCTAAAACAAAGCAAGAAAGCAACAAGTCACAGTTGGCAACACCAGACAAAGTCGTATGGATAGACGTGCGCACACCAGAAGAGTTCAACGAAGATCATATGAAAGATGTGCCTAATATTCCTCACGGTCAAATCGTTGATGGCGTCGCCAAGCTGACCGATGATAAAAATACGGTGATTTATTTATACTGTCGTTCTGGCACCCGAGCAGGGATAGCAGAAGATGCTTTGCTGGCTGAGGGATACACCCGTGTAATCAATGCCGGAAGTTTGGCGCAAGCGCGTGCGCTGCGAGCGCAGCAGAACGGTTATTAATAGAGAAATGGCTAGAGTGTTGTCAGGTCAAATAAAGTTGAATTGCACAACTCTCTAGGTTGTTTAAGTGGTTTTATGAGATGTTTAAACTTAAGGTTTATTCTCACTTTCTTACTTTAACTTATTGAATTACAAGCCTAAAGCTCGCAAACCTTCTTCCAGCGTATGAACCCCTGCCGTCGGTTTGAAGGCGTTCTCACTTAAGAATCGACGATACACCCGAGCGCCAGGCAATCCATGAAATAATCCTAGGGTGTGGCGACTGATATGATTGAGCGTTGCACCATTATTTAAAGCATCTTCGATGTATGGATATAGCGCTCGAATTGCCGCCGCTTTGCGGTCAGCGCTATTATCTATTAACTGGTCAGCTGCGGTGATTTCCGTGACGTTGTCTTTATTAAAATTGTGATTATCGAAATAAAGTCGATCAGCATCGAGCAAAATCGATGGATTTTGATAGGCCTCACGCCCCAGCATGACACCATCCACATACTCAAGCATTGTTAAGGCTTGTTCGTGGCTGTTGATGCCGCCATTGATGATGATTTCTAACTCTGGAAATTCATTTTTCAATCGATAGACATCGTCATAGCGCAGGGGCGGAACATCACGATTTTCTTTTGGCGATAACCCTTTTAAAACCGCCTTGCGAGCATGAACAATAAACGTTGTACAGCCGGTCGCGGCGACGGTGGCGACAAAATCGCGCATCTCTTCGTAGCTGTCATTGTCATCGATACCAATACGATGCTTGATGGTGACGTCAATATCAGTTGCGTCTTGCATCGCTTTAATACACTCAGCGACAAGCGTCGGGTGTGCCATTAAACAAGCGCCAATCATGTTGTTTTGAACACGATCACTAGGGCAGCCAACGTTTAAATTGATTTCATCGTAGCCCCATTGTTTTGCAAATTTTGCACATTGCGCCAATTCTGAGGGATCACTGCCACCGACTTGCAGAGCGATCGGATGTTCGATGTCGTGGTAATTAAGAAAACGCTCACGAGGGCCATGTATCAAGGCTCCCGTAGTAACCATTTCGGTATAGAGCAAGGTTTGCTTGGTCAGTTGTCGCCAAAAAAAACGACAGTTTTTATCGCTCCAATCCATCATCGGCGCGGTGCAAAACCGGCGGTTGATACTGCCTGACATTAACGCTGGCCTCGACTGTCGAGTAAGCGCTCGCAGGCTTCGGCAAACTGGCGGCGTTTGATCAATAAATGCCAGCGACGTCCACCTACTTGGCGCCAAAGAATGCCAGCACGAATGCCTGCTAGTAGCATGGTGCGTACTGCGTTGGCAGTCTTGGGTTGTTGTAAGTAAGTTGGGTTGCCAGTTACTCGAATTCGATAATTCAGTTTACTCAAGGTGCGCTTGTACAAGTCGGCCAACGCCGAAATGGTATTTTCGTGGGAGATCGAGAAATGATCCGCCTGACGTGACGCTTGAGTAATGCCGTCGCCCAAAGTACCCAGCATATCGGGATGACGATTCAAATGACGCTCTAAATGCAAAAGGCCCAAAGCATAGCGAGTTACGTCGGTATTCACTTTGGTGACGTCACGGTTACAAATACGCAGAACTTGTTTTAAGCCTGTTTGCAGGGTGACTCCGGCCTCGCCGTAGATGTCTGAAAATGATTCAGGATTCTGTTGGAACAGACTGGCAATTAATGGTGTGCTGTAAGAGCTAGGCATGTCACCGGTGCGCGCAAGTTCCTCGACCAAAGTAGCTGCTTGAAATAACGCAGCCATTGCGATTACTTGCTGTTCAGTTTTGCTGTAATTAGTTTCAACGTTACTCACGAATGCTTTCCTGTGGTTTCGATTACGCCACCGCCAAGGCAGATGTCGTTTTGATAAAATACCACCGATTGTCCAGGGGTGACGGCACGCTGTGGTTGATCAAACACCACGCGATAACCTTGTTCAATGGCCTCTAACGTACAGGTTTGATCAGCTTGGCGATAGCGCACTTTAGCGGTTAATGTTACCGGCGGCATATGTTGTGATACAGGTGCATCATTCACCCAAAATATTTCGCCAGTGGTGAGCCAGTCACTGAAAAGAAGTGGGTGATCTGTCCCTTGCGCAGCAATTAAAACATTGCGCTGCAAATCTTTGCCAGCAACAAACCAAGGGGCATCAGGATAATTTTTTAAACCACCGACGCCCAAGCCCTGGCGTTGACCCAGTGTGTGATACATCAAACCTTGATGTTCACCAATATCGTCGCCTTCGGGTGTTTCAATGCGTCCGGGTTGGGCTGGTAGGTATTGCTTCAAGAAATCTTTAAAACGACGCTCACCAATAAAACAGATTCCTGTAGAGTCTTTCTTATTCGCAGTAATTAAATCGTTTTCTTCTGCAATGCGCCGCACCTCGGGCTTTTCCAGCTCACCGACCGGAAATAGCGTTTGGGCAATTTCATTGCCGCCAACCGCGTGCAAAAAATAACTTTGATCTTTGTTGTTGTCTAAGCCTTTCAATAACAGCGTTTGTCCGTCTCGATCTGTGCGTCGAACATAGTGTCCGGTCGCAATAAGATCTGCTCCTAGAACCTTGGCGTATTCTAAAAAGGCTTTAAATTTTATTTCTCTATTGCAAAGAATGTCTGGGTTTGGGGTTCTGCCAGCCTTGTATTCGGCTAAGAAATACTCAAACACGTTATCCCAGTATTCCGCGGCAAAATTGGCCTGATGCAGAGCAATGCCTAAGGTGTCGCACACGGCTTGCGCATCGGCCATGTCTTCTTTAGCCTTACAATATTCGGTACCGTCGTCTTCGTCCCAGTTCTTCATAAACAGGCCTTCGACTTGGTAGCCTTGTTGAATAAGAAGATACGCTGAAACGGACGAATCGACTCCGCCGGACATACCAACAATGACTTTTTTTGCGCTAGGCAGGATCATATCAAGGATGCTCTATTATTAGATCCAAAGGAAAATGAGGGTTGCGCAAGTAATCTTCCGCGCATGTTAGCACCATAGGACTTCGCAGCTTGGCAGATGTTCGCAACTCTTCAATGGTTAGCCATTGCGGCCCAATAATTCCGCTATCTAAGGTGGCATTGGGTATCTGTTCTATAGCATCGGCAATCAAACAATAGCGATGATAGGTGACACCATTGGCAGGCGCTGTATAGGTGTATAGGCCGAGCAGTCCAGTGGGCATGACGCGCCAGCCGGTTTCTTCGAGGGTTTCACGCACAGCGGCTTCGACCACGGTTTCGCCTTGCTCTATGTGTCCGGCTGGCTGATTAAATACCGCACGGCCGTCGCTCATTTCTTCTACCATCAGAAAACGGTCTTGTTGATACACGATGATGGCTACCGTGGCATGAGGTGTCCAGCGCTTGGTCATAGTCGGTCCAAAATTTAATTGCGCGATTGTACCTGAGTTAAAGGGAATGACTCAAATAAACGCTCACAAGAAAATATTACTTTG
>JARGOI010000163.1:0-1955 GCA_029212275.1 Thalassolituus sp. | reverse complement strand
TTGTTGGTCCATCATTGAGGACAATGCCGTCGCGAAGTTTTTGCAGGGTATGTTGATCAGGAGTACCCTCAACCTGTACCCAGTAAGTTTTTTCCATCTTATGTTTTGGATCGGCTATTCTAGATTGTAGGGCACCTGAATTGGTAAGAATGACAAGTCCTTCAGAGTCATAATCCAATCGGCCTGCAGGATAAAATGCTGGTGTGCTGACATAGTCGGCTAGCGTGGCACGGCCGGATTCGTCAGTAAACTGACAAAGTACGTTGAAGGGTTTATTTAAGAGAATGAGATTCGCCATAATTCTGTAATAAAACTACTTATTCTTTAGTCTAGCTTGCTTTTTATGTAGAAAAACTACAAATTAGCGCCCATCAGAAGTAACTCAATGGGAGATCTTTTTCCCATTGAAACTGTCCTATACCTACAAGTAGAAGGACATGCGAACGGACACGATTAAGGTAACACTGCCAAAAGCATGTGCCTACGTTCCAAGCGACACAGCAACTGCATTATGCGACAGGAGACACAATGTCTGCGACAGAATCCAGAATTATTTACACTGAGACCGACGAAGCGCCAGCCTTGGCCACTTATTCGTTATTACCCATCATTCGCGCCTTCACTCACGCCGTAGGCATAGAAGTAGAAACTCGAGATATTTCTTTAGCAGCTCGAATCTTAGCCAGTTTTCCTGATTATCTAACCGAAGATCAGCGTGTCGATGATGCCTTAGCTGAGCTTGGCAAGATGGCGGCAGACCCGGCAGCCAATATTATCAAGTTACCCAATATCAGTGCATCATTACCTCAGTTAAAAGCCGCTATTAAAGAACTGAAAGGCAAAGGTTATGCATTGCCAGCATTCCCTGATGATCCAACTACAGATGAAGAGAAAGACGTTCGTAAACGTTACGACCGCATTAAAGGCAGTGCGGTGAATCCTGTCTTGCGTGAAGGTAACTCCGATCGTCGCGCTCCATCTTCTGTCAAAGAATATGCACGCAAGAATCCTCATGAAATGGGTAAATGGTCAGCCGATTCTAAAACCTCTGTCGCACACATGACCGAAGGCGATTTTTACGGCAGCGAGCAATCCGTCACATTGGATAAATCGACCAAAGTAAATATTGTTCACGAAGCCAAAGATGGCACACAAACAATACTGAAATCAGATTTGGCATTGCTAGAGAGCGAAGTCATCGATGCCTCTGTGCTTAGTTGCAATGCTTTGCGTAACTTCCTTAAGAAAGTGATTAAAGACGCTAAAGATACCGATGTTCTTTTGTCTGTGCATTTAAAAGCCACCATGATGAAAGTGTCTGATCCGATTATATTTGGTCATGCAGTATCGGTATTCTATGAGCCGATCTTAGAAAAGTACGCAGATACTTTTGCCGAACTTGGTGTTAATACCAACAACGGCTTGGGCGATATTTACGCCAAAATCAAGAAATTACCTGATGAGCAGCGTGCCGCTATCGAAGCCGACATTATGGCTCTTTATGATGACCGTCCTCGTTTAGCAATGGTGAATTCAGACAAAGGAATCACCAACCTCCACGTACCCAATGACGTTATTGTGGATGCATCAATGCCAGCCATGATCCGTTATTCTGGCAAGATGTGGGGTTCTGACGGTGGCTTGCACGATACCATGGCGGTGATTCCAGATCGTTGCTATGCAGGGATTTATCAGGAGACTATCGATTTTTGTCGTGAAAATGGTGCCTTCGATCCTACCACAATGGGCAGCGTCTCGAACGTCGGCTTGATGGCCCAGCAAGCGGAAGAATATGGCTCACATGACAAGACCTTCGAAATGACGGCAGATGGTATGGTTCGTGTTGTTGATACCGAAGGCAATGTGTTGACTGAGCACGCGGTAGAGAAGGGTGATATCTGGCGTATGTGTCAGGCTAAGGATGCACCGATTCGTGACTGGGTGAAACTGGCAGT
>JARGOI010000162.1:3015-6080 GCA_029212275.1 Thalassolituus sp. | reverse complement strand
TTTGCAAACGTTGCAGTGGTTGTTCTGAACGCGAGTCGACACTTAAATCGGGCAGCGCATGGGAATCGAATGCAAATGCACCGGCACGCTCTGGTGCCTCGTCTAAATGCCATTGAATACGCGGATATTGATTCAGTTGCGTAAAGACATCGGAGACGCTTAAAAATAAATGCGCAGGGGCCACAATAGGACGTTGGATATCGTAACGGCGGCTTTCGTAACGTTCTTCTACGTCGTCTCGAAAGCGTTTTGCAGAAGCTTCAATGCGAGCATCATGCAAAATCAGAGTATTTTTGGGTAAATGCTCGAACAGAGTACCTAACGCATCTTCAAAAAATAGTGGCAAAAAATATTCAACACCTGCAGGTGCAATGCCTTGGCTGACGTCGGTATATACTGCGCATGATTTTGGGTCTTGATCAAAAAAGTCGAACCAGCGACGTTTAAATAATTTTATTGCCTCAACGTCTAGCGGAAACTCGCGTGCAGGCAAGATACGAATCGTTTCGAGTTTTTCTAGCGTACGTTGGTTGTCAGGGTCAAAGGTGCGCAGTGATTCAATTTCGTCGTCGAACAATTCAATTCGAAAAGGTGATACTTGTCCCATTGGGAAAATATCCATCACGCTGCCACGAAGGGCGTATTCCCCATGTTCGTAAACCGTATCGACATTATGATAGCCCGCATCCTCAAGTTGCTTGCGCGTGCTATGAATATCAAAACGCTGGCCAAGCTCCAGCGCAAAGGATTGCCCTTGATAAAACGCGGCAGGAGGCAAGCGCTGTAATAAGGTGGTAATCGGTAAAATTAATACACCATGAGTCAGTTCATTCAACTGGCTGAGCGTAGCAAGGCGTTGGGAAATAATATCTTGGTGTGGAGAGAAAACGTCGTAGGGTAAGATTTCCCAGTCAGGGAAGTGCAATACACTGAGATCCGGGGCAAAAAAATGGATTTCTTCTTCCAGCCGGATGGCACTGCTGGTGTCGGTAGCGATCACCAGAGATAACCCAGAATGCTTTTGAGCCGCTGAGGCGATCGCTAGGGCTTGGCTTGCTCCGCTTAATTGCCCCCAGAAATGGCGCTCACCAATGCGTTGAGGAATACCAGGGGATAGTGGGCTGACCATGCGATCTCCGAAATTGACAGGGCAGAAATAGGGGCGCTAGTGTACCCAAAGCGCTGCTACTGTAAAACGACTGTGTGCATTCTTGCTGAACTGAGAAGAAAACACAGGTTAAAAATTTGTGGTGTGAACGTAAAATTGGCATAATGCGCCACGAATTTTATACCTTGACTTAACCTCTTATGGAAGGTGACCGAGTGAGCAAAAATATGCGTGAAGCCTGCTTGCAGGACTGGATGGACCGTGAAACCATCGCTGAATCAATGATTCCTCTTATTGGTACCTTGTACCGCCAAAAAAGCATTACCACTTCTATCTATGGCCGTCCGGTCATTAATCGCTCGGTCATCGACCTGCTGAAAGCTCACCGTTTTGTTCGCCATATGGAACATGAAGAGTTGTCAGTTCAAGATACTTTCCCAATTTTACAAGCATTGATGTCAATGGACATCCGCAACGCTCGTATCGATCTTGGCAAAATGGCGGTGAAATACCGCTTGGAAGGTAACGGAGCTTCAATTGAAGCTTTCTTAGCAGAAGAGTTAAAAGAAGTAACAAGCCAACCAATTGCTGACTCGGAAGACCGTGACGTTGTTCTTTATGGTTTTGGTCGTATTGGTCGTTTGCTTGCTCGAATTATGATCGAGAAAGAAGGTGGCGGTAAGGCGTTACGTTTGCGTGCCATCGTTGTCCGTCGTGGTAAAGGTGCTGACTTAGTGAAACGTGCTTCATTGTTGCGTCGTGACTCGGTTCACGGAACCTTTAGAGGCAGCATTAGTGTCGACCACGAGCAAGAAGCCATCATCGCTAACGGTACTTACATCAAAATCATTTATGCCAGTAGTCCAGCAGAAATTGATTACACACAATACGGTATTCATAACGCACTAGTCATTGATAATACCGGTGTGTGGCGTGACGAAGCTGGCTTGTCGCAGCACTTAGAAGCCAAAGGCACAGCCCGTGTATTGTTGACGGCACCTGGCAAAGGCAATTTGAAAAATATCGTGTATGGCATCAACAATGGTGACATCGAAGCCTCTGATAAGATTTTGTCAGCAGCCTCTTGTACTACCAATGCTATTACGCCGGTATTGAAAGTGATGAACGATAAGTTTGGCATTCAAAATGGTCACGTCGAAACCGTTCACTCCTATACCAACGATCAAAACCTGATCGATAACTATCACAGTGGTGACCGTCGTGGACGTTCTGCACCGTTGAATATGGTTATTACTGAAACGGGTGCAGCAAGCGCAGTCGCTAAAGCACTGCCAGAATTGAAAGGTCTGTTGTCTGGCAATGCCATTCGTGTCCCTACGCCTAATGTCTCTATGGCTATTTTGTCGTTAAACCTTAAAACTGATACCACGGTTGAAGAGGTGAACGACTATCTGCGCGATGTGTCATTGCATTCATCTATTCAGAAACAAATTGATTGGGTTAATTCTCCTGAAGTTGTCTCCACCGATTTTGTTGGCAACAGCCACGCTGGCATTGTTGATGCGAAAGCGACCATTGTTAACGACAATCGTGTTAACTTGTACGTTTGGTACGACAATGAGTTTGGTTACAGCAAGCAGGTAGTTCGCATTGCACAACAAGTATGTGGCGTCGATTACCCAACCTATCCAGCGGCTCGCGATTAAGCTGAATAGTGAAAACCGTTGCTTCTGGGTGGCGGTTTTTTTTTGCCAACGCTAGCTAAGTGCTAGAAACTGCTATTCTTATCTCGGCAACTTGTTATGAATGACAGGTTAGCCTGTGGATTAATCGTTTGGCCGTCTTTATACTTAGTTCAAAATTTTAAGATAAAATGTGAACACGTTGGATTTTGATTACCCAGAATCAATGCAGTGTTCAGCTATATGATTAGGCGAGGCGTATGATCAAAATCAAGAAAGGTCTCAACTTACCCATCACCGGAAGTCCAGAACAA
>JARGOI010000162.1:0-2915 GCA_029212275.1 Thalassolituus sp. | reverse complement strand
AGCGCCGATGAAATTCGCGCTTTAAGTGCCACTGAGATCGAAAATAATCTTGTCGCCTCTGGATTATGGACAACATTGCGTACGCGTCCATATTCTAAAGTGCCTTCCCCTGGCAGTCGTGCCGATGCAATTTTCGTTAACGCCATGGACACGAATCCTCTTGCAAGCAATCCTGAAGTCATCATCAAAGAACAGGCTGAGGCTTTCAAACAAGGTTTGGTCGCGCTCAGTCGTTTAACGGATGGCAAGACGTTTGTTTGTAAAGCTAGCGGTGCTGATATTCCGACTGCAGGCGTTGAGCAAACTGAAGAGTTTTCCGGTGTTCATCCCGCAGGACTCACCGGCACGCATGTGCATTTCTTACATCCTGTCAGTACTGCTCGCGTTGTTTGGTCGATCGGCTATCAAGATGTGATCGCTGTGGGTCAACTCATGCTAACCGGAAAACTACCCACCGAGCGCGTTATTGCCATCGCTGGACCGCAAGTAAAACAACCACGTTTAGTGCGAACTCAAGTTGGTGCATCGTTGTCGGAACTTTTAGCGAATGAATTGAAAGACGGTGATAACCGTGTCATTTCGGGTTCTGTATTCGGTGGTCGTAATGCCAAAGGCGCTGAAGCTTTTTTGGGTCGCTACCATAACCAAGTGTCTGTATTGGAAGAGGGGCGTGATCGTCCAATGTTCCATTACTTGCGCGCTGGTGCGAATCGCTTTTCAGTGATGCCGATTTATATCTCGAAGTTGTCCAGTAAATTGTTCAACTTCTCCACCACCACCAATGGCAGCGAACGCGCCATGGTTCCGGTCGGTGCTTATGAAAAAATTATGCCACTGGACATTTTACCGACTCAGTTGCTGCGCGCATTGATTGTTGAAGATATGGAAAGTGCCATTGGCTTAGGTGCGTTGGAGTTGGACGAAGAAGATCTTGCCTTATGTTCGTTTGTTTGCCCAGGTAAGTACGAGTACGGTCCAATTTTGCGTAAAAATCTCACTCAAATTGAAGCAGAGGGTTAATCATGGGCTTGCGTAGTACGCTTGATAGTCTGGCTCCTCATTTTGAAAAAGGTGGTAAGTTTGAAAAGATGTATCCGCTTTACGAAGCGATTGATACTGGTCTTTACTCACCCCCTAGTGTTACCAATAACACCGCTCATGTTCGTGACGGCATTGACCTTAAGCGCATCATGATTACGGTGTGGGCGTGTACATTCCCAGCCATGTTTTTTGGTATGTACAACATTGGTCTGCAAGCCAACGATGCCATCGCCGCAGGGCAGGGTGTGGCAATTGAAGGCTGGCGTGAATTTCTAATCGCTTTATTAGGCGGTGGAGCTCACAACGCTGCCAGTATTTGGGACAACTTTGTATTTGGTGCCGCTTACTTCTTACCTGTTTACGCCGTCACCTTTTTGGTGGGTGGTTTCTGGGAAGTCTTGTTCGCCACTGTTCGTAAACATGAAGTGA
This sequence comes from Thalassolituus sp., assembly GCA_029212275.1. Lineage (GTDB taxonomy): Bacteria > Pseudomonadota > Gammaproteobacteria > Pseudomonadales > Oceanobacteraceae > Thalassolituus. The sequence continues at coordinate 1,445 of JARGOI010000162.1, read as the reverse complement.
ACGAAGGATTCTTCGTAACCTCTGTGCTTTTTGCTCTGACCTTACCGCCGACCATTCCTTTGTGGCAGGTGGCTTTGGGTATCACCTTTGGTGTAGTAATTGGTAAGGAGGTTTTTGGCGGTACCGGTAAAAACTTCTTAAACCCAGCCTTAACGGGTCGTGCTTTTTTGTACTTTGCTTATCCTGCGGCCATGTCTGGTAATGCGGTTTGGACTGCCGCGGATGGTTATACTGGTGCAACGGCACTGGGTTTGGCTGCCGAAGGTGGTGTGCAGAATGTGATTGATAATGGCATTAGCTGGACCGACGCATTTATTGGTTATGTCCCCGGTTCAATGGGCGAAGTCAGTACCCTTGCGATTATGATTGGCGGTTTTGCTTTGTTGTTTATGAACATTGCTGCATTCCGTATTGTTGCTGGTGTGTTCATAGGCATGGTCGCGACGACCTTGTTGCTTAATGTGATTGGTTCAGACACCAATCCAATGTTCGGCTTGCCTTGGTACTGGCACCTTGTGATTGGTGGTTTCGCCTTTGGTATGTTCTTTATGGCAACCGACCCAGTATCGGCATCTATGACCAATAAAGCGAAATGGTTTTATGGTGGTTTGATTGGCTTTATGACGGTATTGATTCGAGTTGTTAACCCAGCTTTCCCCGAAGGGATTATGTTAGCCATTTTGTTTGCTAACCTATTTGCACCATTAATGGATCATTTTGTAGTTCAAGCCAACATGAAACGGAGGATTGCCCGTGTCAGCTAACAACGACAGCATTCAAAAAACTTTGCTGGTGGCCGTTTTATTATGTTTGGTTTGTTCTGTGATTGTGGCTGGTGCTGCAGTCTCTCTAAAACCATTACAGGTCGCCAACAAAGTTGAAGACCGTAAAATGAACATCCTATCGGCTGCCGGTATGTTGGAAAGCGGTAAATCCATTTCTGAACAGTTCGAAAACATCACCACGCGAATTGTGAATGTTTCTGAAGGTCGCTTCGCCACAGAAGCGGAAATTCAAGAAATACGCGATGCGGGTCTCGATCCCGAGAACTACGACCAACGTAAAGCCTCTAAAATGGCCGAATTGTCTCAACCAATGAAAGGTGCAGATGATCCAGCGAGTATTAAACGTTTAGAGAAGTACGCTGCCCTATTTATGGTAAAAGACGGTGACAACATTGAGAAAATTATCCTGCCAATTCATGGCTACGGCTTGTGGTCAACCTTGTATGGGTTTATCGCGCTAAAAGGCGACATGGATACTATTATTGGTTTAGGTTTTTACTCTCACGCAGAAACACCCGGATTAGGTGGTGAAGTCGATAATCCAAACTGGAAATCTATGTGGGAAGGTAAAGAGGTTTATGACAAAGATGGTGATGTTGCTATCCAAGTTGTGAAAGGACAAGCCGAGCAGGGAAATCCTTATCAAGTTGACGGTTTATC
>JARGOI010000161.1 GCA_029212275.1 Thalassolituus sp. | reverse complement strand
GGGATTTGTGCAACTCGATTTTCCCCAGGAAAAATTTCCTTAGGAATACCAATCAACATAATTAAAACTCCAAACGTTATAAAACTTTAAATACAGCATTGCGACTCTAAAAAAAAAGTCGCGACTTAATAATAAAAAGTCGCGACGCATCGCTAAATCAACTGAGCTTAAGTACGCGTTAGGTTTAAAGTACCCAACGTTTTTTCGCGCACGCGGCGCAACAAATCGGCATCGTTAATCAACGACTCACCATAAGACGGTACGAGTTCTTTTAAGCGCGCTTGCCACCCGTCGTTAAGACGCGAGGCAAAGCAGCGCTCGACCACTTCGATCATGGCTTGCGCTGCCACGGAGGCACCTGGAGAAGCTCCTAACAAAGCAGCCATGGAACCATCTTTAGAGGCCACCAGCTCGGTACCGAACTCTAATTTTCCACGACCCTTGTCGTCTTTCTTGATAATTTGTACACGCTGACCCGCTTGCGCCAATGTCCACAAATCACTTTGAGCTTCAGGGAAATAATCACGCAAGGCGTTCATACGATCTTCGTGAGACTGGCGCACTTCACCAATCAAATACTTGGTCAGATCCATATTGTGTATTCCCACGTCCATCATTTGCACCAAGTTGTTAGGGCGAATCGATTTGATCAAATCGAGCTTCGAACCTTTTTTCAAAAACTTGGTGGTAAAACCGGCATAAGGACCAAACAACAACGCAGGTTTGCCATTAATAATGCGGGTGTCCAAATGTGGCACTGACATTGGGGGAGCACCGATGGCAGCCTTGCCGTAAACCTTAGCGTGGTGACGTTTTACTGCATCTTCGTTTTGGCACACCAGCCACTGACCAGATACAGGGAAGCCACCATAGCCATTACTTTCGGGAATGCCTGATTTTTGCAACAAAGGTAGCGCGCCGCCACCGGCACCTAAAAAGACGTTCGCCGTATTAATGGTCACACTTTTACCAGTTTCCAAATTTTTCAAACGCACATCCCAGCGTTTGTCTTTAGCGCGTTCGATATCAGTTACTTCGTGGCATACCATCACGTCGAATTGTTTTTTCGATTTAAGAGACGTGACCAAATGACGCGTCAACGAACCAAAATCAACATCGGTGCCGTGGGCAATGCGTGTCGCGGCGACCGGAGTTTCAGCATCTCGACCAGTCATCACCAACGGCATCCACTGGCTTAAAATTTCACGATCTTCGCTGTATTCCATTTCTTGAAATAGATGATGACTGGATAATTTCTCGTAACGCTCGCGAAGGAAAGCGACATTTTTCTCGCCCCAGACAAAACTGATGTGTGGCGTTGGGTTGATAAACTGATTGGACGCTGGTAACTCACCCGACGCCACTAACGACGACCACAACTGCAAGGAAATCTCGAAGTTAGCATTGATCGACAATGCACGATTGATTTCAACACCATTGGCGGTTTCTGGGGTGTAGTTAAGTTCGCAATAACCTGCGTGCCCGGTGCCGGCATTGTTCCAGCCGTCGGTGCTTTCGTGAGCCACATGACCCAAGCGTTCCGCTAGAATCAATTTCATAGAAGGGTCTAGCTTGTTCAAAAGGGTAGCCAGTGTTGCGCTCATCACACCACCACCCACCAACAGAGCGTCTGCTTGTATCTTAGGCATAGATTTTTTCCTGTAGGTAAAAATCGATTACGAAACGGTGCGGATAAGCACCCCGCGATGGTGGCTTTTGGCCAGTTAGCCCATCGAGTTTAAATTTGAGGTACGCTTTTTACACATAATCAGACTATTTCTCAAGGGTTATAAATAGATAGTGTTCATTCATCAGATGAATGGCAGAAGTGCATTTTAATTGCTCAGCTATACGCCATGCGGGTTGCAACGTGTTTTAGATTGAGGACCAATGACAGAATGACAGGAACCAAAGTAAGCAATCTAATGTAACAAGATATCAAGACATCGCGTAAGCGCTGCCATCATATCTATTGTTTATGGGATTGTGTTTTTACGATTAGACATCTCATCTGTCAGATGTTGACTTGCGTGAAAGAGAAAAAAGATCAGCCTCCTCCATATTTTATGCGTGAAGAATTTGCTCTCCGTTACAGACGTTATTTCCAGCCCTGAAGCCAGCTACTTTCATCTTTCAAATCATTCCAATCTATTGAAATAGAGCGTTTAGACATCACCGCCTCTAAGCAGCAATGAATGACGATGCCTTCTTCGTCAAACTCAACTTCAGAGACTAAGAAGTGCTTTTCTTTATTCTTTGGTGTTACAGCCGTCCATTTACTGTTGAGTAATTTTTTAGGGTTTATTTTATTCATTAGGACTCCATTAGATATCTAAGGCATTTGTTAATAGAAAGATAGTCGTTTGCAATTTTAAGAAAAAAAATAGTCAATTGTAATTTAACTTTTTGATTAGTTTTTTTATCCCACGACTTCGCATCTAAAGCGTATATTTTAATTGAAAAATAACAATGTTTAATATTTATAAATTACTATCTTATCGAATCCTATATCTCATAAGTGAGAATACCATGAGCAGTCATCCCAATGATCTAACATGCGATATACCTCGCCGTTGGCGATAAGAACTGCGTTCTTAGAAGCAGGCGAGACGCCTGCGCTCCCAGAAGTGCATTCTCGGAGTGCGTAAATTAACAAGCGGGGTTTTTGGAGAACTTTTGCAGCGAGTGTATTTTCGGAGTTCGTAAATTAACAAGCGGTTATTTTTTGAAGAGTTTTTGCCGGGAGCGCTGGCGTCCCGCCGGCAAAGAGTCGCAAATTAACAAGCAGACGACAAACATTCATCCCGAATATAGAAGGAAACTTTGCATAGGCACGTGATACATAAGCATGCCCGATTATTTGGTGAGGTATATACCTACCCAAAAGCATACCATCGGCAGTCATCCCAATGATCATACAAGCGATGTAGTTCGCTGTTGACGAAAAAAAGCCTGCGATCATTTGCAGGCTTTTTAAATTATCAAGATTATTTAGGACTTAGTCTTCGACATAAGGAACTAAAGTTAACTCAACACGACGGTTTTCAGCTCGTCCTGCCGCGGTGTCATTGCTGGCAATCGGATTCGTTTCACCAAAACCAACGGGAACGACACGCACAGACTGGATACCAAAGCCAGTTAAGACATTAGCAACAGATTGTGCGCGTTGCTTAGAAAGCAGCATATTGTAATCGTCACCTCCTGTGCTATCCGTATAACCCCCGACTTGAATCATTGTCGACTCATATTCTTTTAATACTTCAGCAACAGAATCAAGTACAGGCTTGATATCTTCACGCAATGTATCGCTATTGCTAGGAAAGGTAATATTGCCAGGCATATTTAAAATAATATTATCGCCATCACGAGTAACAGAAACCCCAGTTGCTTGAAGCTTGTTTCGCAACTTCTTCTCCTGAACATCCATATATACACCGACCCCACCGCCGGCGACGGCACCAATACCCGCTCCCTTAAGCGCACGCTGTCGACGATCTTTAGCATCATCTCCTGTCGCTACACCAGCAATGGCGCCAACGATCGCACCAATCGCAGCTCCTTTAGTGGCATTTGATGCTTCCGATTCTCCAGTATAAGGATTTACAGTGGTACAAGCAGTTATGCTCATGGCGAGAGCAACAACAGGAACAAGCAAAACTTTCTTCATGATTTTCTCTTTGTTAGTGGTAAGTCATTTTTTATTGCTGGGATACTTCATGACCACCTTGGTCACATGCAAGTAAACTATCCTCGCAACGATAGCAAAAATAAATAAGGCGGTCATCTTAGTAGCGTGACCGACACGCAGACTGATGCGACGGTCTGCGGATAGGACGTCAAAAAACGTTACCAACACGGACAGTCATCCCAACGGCCTGTGGACAGAAGATTATTCGAGACTATCTTGATTAATTGCTCTAGCTTCAAAATCTAACATTTAGCTAATCAACCTTAATCAAAAATCTCTGAGATTTAGCCGTATTTTAAAACCAATCTTTTGCATGAAAGTTAAGTAATTTCTCATACATTATTTTTAAACGGTTCTGAAAACTTATCGATTAAATTAAGACCAAAACTTTGATGTCTTTTCTTACATCGAGACTGTCACGAGAATTTTTATTGTTATTAAATAGATAATTGGAGTTATTAAACTTTAATACTAACTATAATTTGTTTGAACATTTGAACTGAAGACAAAGTAACTGCTGAACTTTCACTAAATACTACACCATATTTTTTTATGTCTCGTCTTAGCTCCTTCTCATTATTTTCTAAGTCTTTAATTATTTTATTAATTTCAGTTAGTAATTGCCTAATGGAGTTTGACATACACTTTTCAGAATTTTTATCTGTAACATCGACACTAATTTTCGTAGAATCAAAAATAGTTGAGGATAACTCAAAGGTAAACTCTCCTTGCTCGAACTTATACGATAAATATGATATGTCTGCATTTGAAAAGCAACGCTCTAAAGCTCTAGTTATCACCGAAGAAATACGTTGAATACGCTTTAGGTCATCTGTAATTTTAGCCATTACTCTATTAGTTCCTCTTCAAGAAGCATTGATTCCTCATATTGATCCGAAGTCACTTCACTTACTATGTTGAAATCTGCATCTACAAATTCAGTTAAAGCATCCTCTATTTCTTTTATAGTTAATTTAAAAAACTCTCTACGCTGATTTACCTTATTAACTCTTTTTGAAGAAAATTTAGTGTGCAATCTATTTTCTAAAGAAGGTGCGTCGTCTGATGGAATTAAGGCGTGAACATTAAAGTGAAATGGTACAGATGCACCACTCAATTCTCTAACTCGATCTAATGGTTCTAGTCTTCTAGTCATGCCTATTTTATAGACATTTTCTCCGAAAGAGCCTTTATTTGAAATTACATAGACATACCCTGAGCGAGTTAACTGCGCCATACTCAGGGCTCTTTCTTTTTCTTTTGACGCTCGCTCTAGTTTAATTTTTAACTCTTCAATATGAGTGTTTAGCTTATTAACTTCTTCTTGATTAGCCGTTTTTAGCCGTATTAATGCAGAGTTAAGACTTTTTTGGTATGTTTCCTCTTCTTTTTCGCGATCAATAATGAATTTTTCTATCTCTTTTTTTACTGTAGCCTCTTCTCTCAAGGTTTCTCGCATATATCGTTGCTCTTCAATCTCCATTTCCTTTTTATATTTATATTCAAAAAAGTAGCGATGTTCTTCTAGCCTTAAAGCTAAAAAATCTCTACTCAATTCAATAAAACTGTCTTTTCCATCTTTATTTACGCGATCAAACCATTGCTCTATCTTTTTGGTACTGGAAGAAAAGTTGCGAGCAGTTGTATTAGAGATTATATTATCGACCTCAGCATTAAATGCTGTTACCAAAAACTTTCCGTGTCTTTTCTGCATTGCTTTTCCGCTAGCAAGACTTCCATTCCACTGAATAAATGTATTAACCTTAAATCCTTTTCCCTCTAATATTAAAGACTTTTGCTTTTCTTTGACCTTCTCCAATTTAGTTTTTATTTTTTCACTAACTGGGCCTTCTATCAGATATTGATATGGTGTAATTGTTTGTGCAACAGCTCTATTTTCTGATGAAGTTTTAAGCACTAATTGTCTTTTTTCTAGCTTTAATACTTCTTTGGATACTTTTTGTTTAGCCTCCTCTAATTTACCAATTTCTATTTCAAGCTCGTGAATTTTAGCTTGTGAGGCCAGCGATATTTGCTCAGCTTCGTTTCTTGCAATTTCGATAAGATATTCCTTTTCTTCAACTGCAATTAACTTGTTGCTTTCACACTCATGATTGATTTTATCGATTAACTCTTTGGCAATAGCTTCAGCCTTATTAACAATCAAAAAGGCACTTTGTCTAGCATCAGTTAGAGCTTTTTCCGCTTCCTGTGAAGCTGTATTGATAATTCTGTGCTTTTCCTTTAATGCATTGGTTATCGTATTTTCAAGTTCTATTTTTGCTGAATCTATTTTCAAACGACTCGTAATTAGCTCCTCGTCTAGCTGCTTTAGATCTATGTAGTGGTACAGTGATTTTGGCCACCTAAATAGAGGTGATATCATCACCTCA
>JARGOI010000160.1 GCA_029212275.1 Thalassolituus sp. | reverse complement strand
AAGTATATAACTGAGCATTTAATCGTTTCTCTTTCGTGATGCAGAAGTTGAAGCTACCGAAGATGATGTTGCAGAGTCTTGTTGTGGCGAACTCGCTTTCGCGTCCTCAATACTATTAATGGCTGACGCCAAAGTACCCTGTTGCCTCTGACGATAAGCTCGATAGCCAGGCCAAGCTAATAGTAACAATGCCAAAGCAACCAATAATAAAGGCCAAAAAACAGGATTGTTACGCTCGCCTCTTATCGTTTGCCGAACTTCAGGATCAATACGTAAATACTTTAATATTGCCTTGGAAATGCCATGCGGTTTACTGTTATAGACCCAGGGATTATTTAATACATAATCGTGTGGATGAAATATCGATCCCCAAGGCATATCACGGTGAAAAATTTCCAACATGCGGCGAATAATTTTCATCCTTTCGGGCGAGTTCTCCATCAGTTTCATTTTTTCAAACAAACGATTGTATTCGCTATTATTATAATTACTGGAGTTGACGCCAGCGCCTTGGGTCACTACTTGGCCGTTGGGTCCATAAAGTAAAAACAAAAAGTTTTCAGCGTCAGGATAATCTGCCAACCATCCCCATTGGAACATTTGCGCATTGCCTGTATTCATTTTTTCTTTAAAACGGTTGTAGTCAGTACCACGAATATTGAGCTGAATATTTAATTTAGCAAATTGCTTAATTAACCAACTTTGTGCAGCGCTGCCACCACTGCCACCGGCACTGTCCAAATTCAACACCAAGGGTTTACCCGTCTTTGCATTGCGTCCTTCGGGATAACCGGCTTCGTCCAATAATTTTTTGGCGTCTGCTATTGAGCGACGCTTAGGCCGTCCATCTACCCAATCAAATACATAGGGGTTGATTCCCTCTTTTCCTTGCTGATAGCCAAAAATACCAGGAGGCACTGGCGACATTCCGACTTCGCCACGACCATTTTGAAAAATAGAAATATACTCACCTTGATCGTAAGCGATGGCGATGGCATGTCGTAATTTTTGCTTTTGCTCACGTTCTTTTTTCGTGCCTGTATCACCCACCACCTCATCAAGCATATTAAAAGCAAAGTAGAAGGTGCCGGGTACCACGACGCGTTCGAGGGTAATACCACGATCGCGCATCTCATCGGTCAAGCCAATACCACCGGCACCTACGCGAATTGCTTGGTCAAAACTGTCACTAGAGACACCTGAACGATCATAATAACCCTGCAAAAACTTAGTCCACAACGGAATGGCTTCTTTCTCTAAGCGATACACCACTTTGTCGATAAAAGGTATTTTCTTGCCAGCATCTTCCAGCAAGCCCGCTTCAGCATCGCCTTCTTCGCCTTCGGTTGGGTAAAAATCATCACGATAATTAGGATTGCGCTCTAAGATGATTGCCTCGTTGGGATCATTTTGCGTCATCATGTAAGCACCAGTCCCTATAGGGTACCAATCCAATACGATATTACGGTCCTCCATACCCGGCATGTGATAGAAACGATCGGCTTCTATAGGCAAGGGAGCAAAGAAATGAAATGCCAACCAGTAACTAAATTGCGGATACTTACCTTTCAATCGAACCGTATATTCATAGTCCGATAATACCTCCACACCACTAAATTCAAACTCATTTAAATTTAGCCAAGCACCGGCTGGTAAAGATTCGCGTGCCGCTTTTACCGCGTCGCCAAACTCTGTCATTCCATCAATGTATTCTTCTAATAACCCGCGGATAGGAGACAACAATGAGGGATCGGCCAAACGGCGTATTTGATAGACATAATCGGTAGCCTTTAATTCGCGGGTATCGGTGCGGCGAAAATCCCTCAGTTTGCTATAAGATTGAGCTTCTTCAGGCTTTGCGAATTGGTAGTAAGGCTCCCCTTCATTAGTAAGTGCAAAAGCAGGATGAGGTTGATACAAGATTCCGGGTTTCAACTCAAAGTCGTATTCGCTGAATGCGACCGCAGACGAGTTTTCGTCAACATCATTTCCATTCGCGTCTAAATAACGAATGGTGGGCATGCGTACGAGGGTATTAGGTTCGAGTTCGAAGGGTCGTTTTAAATAGTGATATTGCAACGGCGGATCGTATATTTGATCGATAAATCGACTTTCATCGGCACTGTAAGAAATTGCCGGATCAAGATGCTTGGGCTGACCCGAAAAACTTGAGTAGAGGATATTTTCGCCCACTTCACGTGCGGGATGAGGACTGTTCCATGCGGAAGAATGATATTCCCGAGAAGCACTTTCGTTGTCGTTGAACGCCGGTGAACAAGCACTTAATAGACTGACTAAGCCAACAACGCCAAATAACATTAACCATGGTGACCCTAGATTACGCCCGTTCAATTGCATCCTACGTATCATTCAGTGTCTCTTCGCTGCATTTAAAGTTCGATGTTATTATTCAAAACAATGTTTAAGAAACGTCTCTTGGCCTGTGGTTCCCGATATGGTTAAAAAACCACGCTGCAACAAAACCTAAGCAACGTTGACCATTCAGCAAAGTAGTGTTGCTGAGATGTGACTTAGGCGCAAGTACATTGAATCATCGTTTTGAGGTAAAACCTTGATTATTTGCTTATTCCAAATAGCTATTAAAGGTATCGTCTAATTGTATTGTACGAAATAACCAGAGTTTGGGATAATGCGCGCCCGAATTTTATCCAAGATGCACTCATGGCCTTCATTATATTGGTTACTGGCATGATTCTCTTCAGCTGCGGAGCTTACAATGACTGATTACCTGCTGATACTGGTGAGCACCATTTTAGTTAATAATTTTGTGCTCGTTCAGTTTCTCGGCCTCTGCCCTTTTATGGGGGTATCCAACAAGCTCGAAACGGCCATCGGCATGGGCGCTGCGACTACGTTTGTACTCACGCTTGCCTCAGTCTGTAGCTATTTAGTCCACACCTATATTTTGGTGCCATTGGACTTAACCTACTTAAAAACCATCAGCTTCATCATGGTAATTGCCGTGGTGGTTGGCTTTACCGAGCTGGCTATTCGCAAAGCCAGTCCACTGTTATACCGCGTATTAGGTATTTTCTTACCGCTAATTACCACCAACTGCGCGGTACTTGGCGTCGCTTTATTAAATATCAAACGCGACAACAGCTTTATCGAATCTATTTTGTATGGCTTTGGTGCCGCCGCCGGTTTCTCGTTAGTGATGGTGCTGTTTGCTGCGATGCGCGAACGCATTACCGTGGCCGATGTACCCACACCTTTTAAAGGTTCAGCGATTGCGATGGTGACCGCTGGATTAATGTCTTTAGCCTTTTTGGGCTTTACCGGTTTAGTGAGCATATAAACGTTATGAGCACGATTGTTATTGCCATTCTCGCACTTGCGACCCTAGCGCTAATTTTTGGTGCTTTACTCGGGTTTGCCGCGGTTAAGTTTCGCGTCGAAGGCAATCCCATTGTTGATCAAATAAACGAAGTATTACCGCAAACCCAGTGCGGCCAATGCAGCTACCCTGGTTGTAAACCCTACGCGGAAGCCATTGCCAACGGTGAAAAAATCAATAAATGCCCGCCGGGTGGTGAAAGTACCATTCAAGCATTGGCCGATTTATTGGGCGTTGAACCAGAACCCTTAGATGCCGAACATGGCAGCGAGAAAGCCGTCCCCACAGTCGCGTATATTCGCGAAGACGAATGCATTGGCTGCACTAAATGCATTCAGGCCTGCCCCGTAGACGCCATTCTTGGCGCGGCGAAACAAATGCATACCGTGATCGTGGACGAATGTACTGGCTGCGATTTGTGTGTCGAACCCTGCCCAGTTGATTGCATCGATATGATTCCTGTCGGTGTGAACCGCCAAAATTGGTACTGGCAGGCCCCGACTGCTGGGGTTGAGCTGATCGCCACCGATCGCAAAGCTCAACAGCATGTGGGAGATATGGCATGACACATCTGATTCAATTACATGAGTTCGATGGCGGCATTCATCCTCTTGAGAACAAATCGCAAAGCACGCAACGCGCTATCTTAAAAGCGCCACTTCCTGAGTATTTAGTACTGCCATTGAGTCAGCATATTGGCGCGCCATCACAGCCCATTGTCAGCGTTGGCCAACGCGTATTAAAAGGCGAAATGATCGCTGCTGCTCAAGGTTTTGTTTCAGTGCCTTTGCATGCGCCAACCTCAGGTGTGATCGAAGCCATCGAAGAGCGCCAAGTACCGCATGCCTCGGGATTATCAGAGCTGTGTATTGTTTTGCTAGCGGATGGCAAAGACACCTGGATTGAACATCAAAGTTTGTGTGATGAATTAGCACTGGACGATGGCGATGATATTCCAGTCGATGCCCTAGTCGCACACATCAAGAACTCTGGCATTGCTGGCTTAGGCGGTGCAGGTTTTCCTACTGCGGTAAAACTGCATACTGGTGAGCGCAAGGTTGAAACACTCATTCTTAATGGCGCCGAGTGCGAGCCTTACATTACCGCCGACGATATGCTGATGCGTGAACACGCCTGCGACATTGTGCGTGGCGCGCAAATATTGTTGCGTATTTTGGGCGCAAAAAACTGCCTTATTGGTATCGAAGACAATAAGCCCGAAGCCATTGCGGCCATCACCAGTGCATTGTGCAGCAGTCACGAAGAGCACCACATCGATGTCGTTGAAATTCCGACCAAATACCCCTCCGGTGGTGAAAAGCAACTGATTCAAATACTGACTGGCAAAGAAGTGCCTGCTGGCGGTATTCCGCTAGATCTCGGCATTGTCTGCCAAAACGTCGGCACCGCGGCAGCCGTCTGCGCCAGTGTTGATCGTGGCGAACCGTTAATCAGTCGCATCACCACCGTCACTGGTGATGCTGTAACTGAGCCTGGCAATTGGGAAGTGCTGCTTGGTACCCCCGTCGAGCATTTATTAAATTTAAGTGGCTATCGTCAGCAATCTCGACCACGGGTCATTATGGGTGGCCCAATGATGGGGTTTGCCTTACCTTCTACGGATCTACCGATCACCAAGACCACCAACTGTTTGTTAGCGCCGACAGAAAAAGAGATGCCCACCAACGAAATCGCCATGGCTTGTATTCGCTGTGGGATGTGCGCCGATGTTTGTCCGGCGGATTTATTGCCGCAACAGTTGTATTGGTTTAGCAAATCTGAAGAATTCGAAAAAGCAGAGCAGCATAATCTGTTCGACTGTATTGAATGTGGCGCATGCTCTTATGTCTGCCCGAGCCAAATCCCTCTGGTGCAATATTATCGCTACTCAAAAGGTGCCATTCGTGAACAGCGAGCGGTGCATGCGAAAGCCGAACAAGCGCGTGAGCGTTTTGAAAATCGTCTTGCACGTCAAGAACGCGAACAAGCTGAAAAAGAAGCCAAACGTCAAGCGCGCGCAGAAGCGGCCGCCAACGCTCAAAAAACAAAACCTGTTGACCTAAAGTCGACGGCTGCTAAAGAAGCAGTAGCAGAATCTTCATCACCCGTATCTATGGCTGACATTGAAAAACTGCAAAAGCAATTTGATGGCGCCCAAGCGGCAATGGTAAAAACCAAAGAAAAATTGGCGGCTGCACGCGATGATGAAAGCCAAGCCGATAAAGTCGCTTTGTTCGAAGCCGCGCTAGAGAAAACCCAAACCAAGATGAAAACCTTGGCACTGGAATTGGCCCAAGCCAAAAAAGCGATGAAAAATTCTTCATCAAATTCTGAATCAGCAAGCACTTCAGACAAGGGCGATCCGAACAGTCCAGAACGTCTAAAGAAACAATGGGAAACCGCTGAAGTTCGGTTGAAAACCGCACAGAAACGTTTAACCGATGCTCAAGAGCAAAAACTTGAAACAGTTCCAGCCCTGATGGAAGGCGTTGCCAAGCAACAAGCCCGTGTCGATGAAGCGCAAGCAGCTTATCAATCGGCGATGTCGGCGAATGCGCCCTCATCGGCAATGTCAGATGCCTCTTCTGCAGAAATTAAAAACTCGGCAGATATGAAGGATAAAGAACATGCGGACGCTGAAACCATGCAACTGCAGAACAAGATACGTGCGCAAAAAGATCGAGTCGAAAAAGCGCAAGAACGCTTAGACATGGCCAAAGCCGATAATTTAGATACTG
>JARGOI010000159.1 GCA_029212275.1 Thalassolituus sp. | reverse complement strand
GAAGCTTCGATACACCGACGCAAAGCGCACATAAGCCACTTGGTCGAGACGCCGTAATTCTTCCATCACCCATTCGCCCACATGGCGGCTATCAATTTCTCGTTCACCCGTGGCGCGCATGTTTTGTTTAATACGAGTGAGGGCAGCTTCGATGGCTTCGATACTGACAGGGCGTTTTTCTAACGCGCGCTGAATACCGCTGCGTAGTTTTTCTTCATTGAACGGTTCGCGTGTTCCATCATGTTTGATGATACGAGGCATCACCAGTTCGGCACTTTCGAAGGTGGTAAAGCGTTCACTGCAGGATATGCATTCACGTCGTCTGCGAACTTGCTCGCCATCGGCCATCAAGCGGGAGTCGATGACTTTCGTTTCGGGGTGTGCGCAGAATGGGCAATGCATATTAAAGAACGTTCCGTTGAGGAAATGGCCACTCCGTCCGACCGGAGGCTGGGTGCATATTACTCAGTCGCGGCCTTACAGGCAATAAAAAAGGGTCGCAAAGCGACCCTCAATAGCATGATTATCTGCTTGCTGTGATGGCGATTAGGCGGCCGCTATGTTGTTCTGGGCTCGCGCAAGTGCTGGATTTTTGATTTGGTCAGCCAGCAAGCCACCGTCTTGCAACATTTTCTCGCGCCAGTCATCTAGCAGTTGGGCGGTATCATGGTCATTCGGATGAAAGCTTGGACGATAAAAATCGAAGTATTGCTTTGCTAGGCGCGGGAACAGGCCTTTCCAGCCCCATAAAAAGGTCAGACCTTTCCAGTTTTCTTTCCATTTAAACAAACTGCCATCGGCCCACAACAAACGCAAGTGGCCTGACACCACAACGCCAGCAAAGAAGATGGTAGCGATCAGCATGGTAGCCACTCGGGTGAAGTAATCACCATTTGCCGTTTCATAAACATCATAAGCGACTGTTTTATGCTCGCTTTCTTCCAGTGCGTGCCACATCCACAGTTTTTTAGCTTCGTGGTCGGTGAACATTTCTTGGTGGATATCTTCTCGCAACAGTTGCTCCGCAAGAATAGCGGTGTAGTGTTCCAGCGCGACCGTAAGCGCTAATTGTATTTTTTGCGGAATATATTTACGGAACAATCTAAAAAAAACACCGAGCTCTTTATCCAGCTTGTCGGTTGGCAAACCTTGTTTTTCGGCCATGCTATTGAAGGTTTCATGTTCTTTACAGTGCATTGCCTCTTGGCCAATGAAACCGGACACCTGATCTTTTAGCGTCGGGTTTGTGATGATGTGGCGATAATTCTTTACGCTATCAACAAAAAAGGTCTCGCCTTCGGGGAATAACGCCGACAGGGTTGTCCAAAAAGTCGTTAGGAATGCGTTATTGCCGTACCAATAATGTGTTGTATCGTCGGAAAATTCAAAGTCCATACGACGCGGTGGAATCCCTGCGCGTTCACCTGCGGTGGTGCGCTCCTTGCCCATCACTTTTGCAGTTGCGCTGGTGGATGTTGTTGTGTTGGTAACTGAGTGATTCATATAAGTGCCCTGCCATAATAAATTGATGCACAGTGATGCTTATATAAATTTAAGGGTTTTGCTTGAGGGAGTGAATTTCCGTAAATGGCGAAAAACAGTCATTTTCAATCAAAAGTTGCAAATGAACGACATGGGACATTGAAATGCTATTGGCGAGGAGCGAGCGAGTCCTTTCGCGTTGGCTTTTTAGATGGGCAGCTCTTCTTTAGGCGAGTGCTTCTGCTTTGGTTAAAGAGACTAAGACGCTTTGCAAATGATCTGGTTGTTCACTGAAACTGTCGATACGACCCCAGCGCGTAAACTCACTGGAGCAAAAGCCACGGTGAATATCGTTATAATAGATACAACGTCTTCCGGCGACAGCCACAACCCAAAACCCACAGCCCTCGTAGCCCCATGGATCTTGTTGCCATAACTCAGGTTGGGGAAGATGACATGCTTCCCATAGCGTAGCGTCCAGCTTCTTAAAACCGACATGAGCTGCGTCGATTAGTTTGAGTAACTCTTGCAACGTCATTGGTTTCCACATATCGGCAGGCCTATCTATTTAGGTATGTGATCAGTATGAGACAGAATTGTGGCATAAATATGACAGAGATCATGATGCTAAACGATTGCACGGATATTGAACGCTTTTGGGGGAATTGCAGTGCAAAAGACCAAGTAAACAGCAAAAGTTAAATAAAATTAGCGGTTAGCTTGCGCTGAAAAAAATCGGACATAAAAAAAGCGCAGGCTCTAGAGCACTGCGCTGTTTCGTTTTCCGCTATCTGTTAGCTATGTACTTAACTATAGACGGGAAACTTGTCACACAAGGCGATGACCTTGGCTTTGATCTGCTCTTCTACCGCGTCGGCATTGCCGTTTTCTAGGCCATCCAAAATATCACAGATCCAACCCGCAAGTTCTGTGGCTTGGGCTTCTTTGAAACCGCGGCTAGTGATCGCTGGGCTACCAATGCGAAGACCGGAAGTCACAAACGGTGAACGGGGATCGTTTGGTACTGAGTTTTTGTTCACAGTGATGTTGGCGCGACCGAGCGCGGCATCGGCATCTTTACCTGTGTATTCTTTGCCTATCAGGTCAACAAGGAACAAGTGATCGTCAGTGCCACCAGAAACCACCTTGATACCACGGCTAATGAAGGTTTCAGCCATGGCTTGCGCGTTTTTAACCACTTGGGCTTGGTAAGTCTTGTAGCTTTCGCTCATAGCTTCTTTAAAGCACACCGCTTTGCCAGCGATGACGTGCATTAATGGGCCGCCTTGCGATTCTGGGAAAACCGCGAAGTTAAGCTTTTTATTAACGTCTTCGTTATCGTTGGCTAAGATCAAACCACCACGTGGACCACGCAAAGTTTTGTGCGTGGTGGTGGTGACGACATCGGCAATGCCCACTGGCGAAGGATAGACACCCGCAGCAACGAGACCTGCAATGTGTGCCATATCGACCAATAGGTATGCGCCTACTTTGTCGGCGATGTCACGGAAGCGTTGCCAATCAACAACACGCGAGTAGGCTGAGAAACCAGCAACCACCATTTTAGGTTTATGCTCTAGCGCTAAACGCTCGGCTTCGTCGTAATCAATTTCGCCTGTTTCTGGGTTCAATCCATACTGTACGGCGTTATAAACGCGACCAGAGAAAGACACAGAGGCGCCATGCGTTAGGTGACCACCGTGCGCTAGGCTCATGCCTAAGATGGTGTCGCCTGGCTGACAAAGTGCAAAGTAAACAGCAGCGTTGGCTTGCGAGCCCGAGTGTGGTTGCACGTTAGCGTAACCAGCACCAAACAATTCTTTGGCACGGTCAATTGCTAGCTGTTCAATCACGTCAACGTGTTCACAACCACCGTAATAGCGCTTGCCTGGATAGCCTTCGGCGTACTTATTGGTAAGCTGAGAGCCTTGAGCTTCCATTACACGTGGGCTGGTATAGTTTTCAGAAGCAATCAATTCGATATGATGCTCTTGGCGACCATCTTCGGCTTTCATGGCTGACCATAGTTCCGGGTCGAAATCGGCTATGTTCATATCACGGCTAAACATCAGGGCGTCCTCTCGGGTTATTGCTGAAGGCAGACAAAATTTGCGAAGGCAATATTTTACCTGAAAGCTTTGCTCTGCGCATGCAGATTGAAAAGAAATTGACGCAGCAGTTGCCGAAATAGTGAAGAAAGTGAGAGTTAGCTGAGCGTCAGTGCGCTCCGAACAAAGTCATTAACTCGCTTTCTGGCATCGGGTGGCTGAAATAAAATCCCTGAACTTCTTCACAATGTTCCGCTTTTAAGAAATTGTATTGAGCTTCAGTCTCTACGCCCTCAGCAACAATCCCCACACCTAAATTATGTCCCATGGCGATAATGGTGCGTGAAATTTGCGCATCATCATCGTTATGCGGCAAATTCTGAATAAAACTGCGATCAATTTTGAGCGTATCAACGGGGAATTGTTTTAAGTAATTGAGCGATGAGTATCCGGTACCAAAATCATCAATCGCTGTTTTTACACCGAGTTTTCTTAGTTCTTTTAAAATAGACAACGTATGAGTAACGTCATCCATCAAGATACTTTCAGTCAGTTCTAGCTCCAACTCAGTGGCTTTCATATTGGTTTCGCTAAGTGTTCTTGTCACCATGGCGAGAAAATCATCGCTGCCAAATTGTCTGCCAGAGACGTTCACGGCCATGCGCAATAAGTTGCCTTTGGACGCCGTTTTCCAATGCACGAAATGAGTACATGCTTGCTTTAGCACCCATTCACCCAATGGCACGATCATCCCAGTATCTTCAATAATAGGGATAAATACGCTGGGTTCAATCACACCCTGTGTTGGGTGATGCCAGCGCAGTAAGGCTTCGACTCCGACGATAGCGCGTGTCTTAGTGCAATACTGTGGCTGGTAGTAAACTTCCATCTCTTGTCGAGCCAATGCTTGGCGTAAATCGTTTTCAAGCTCTAAACGTTGTACCGCTTTACGATTCATTGAGGCGGTAAAAAACTTCAAATTATCTCGCCCCATATTTTTTGCATGATACATGGCAAGATCGGCATTTTTAAGCAGCTCGATAACGGTTTGACCATCTTTTGGAAATATCGAAATACCTATACTGGCACTGATAAATACATCTCGACTGCTTAAGCCGAAGGGGCGGTGTAAAGCTTCAAGTACCCTGTCGCCGATGGTTATTGCTGTAGAGGTCACAGAAGCCTCATCACCAGATTCCATAAAAGCAATGGTAAATTCATCGCCACTCATGCGGCACACAAGATCATCCGACTTCACCGAATTTTTAAGGCGCTCGGCAACCAGCTGTAATAACCGATCACCTGCGGGGTGTCCCATCGAATCATTGATGGGCTTAAATCGATCTAGATCAATAAATAGCACGCCAATCCAAAGATTTTGCTGGCGTGCTTTGGTGAGCATGGCTTCTAAGCGCTCAAGCATTTGGCTGCGGTTTGGTAACTGAGTTAATGGATCATAAAACGCGAGATAATGAATTCGATCTTCTGTAGCTTTACGATCACTAATGTCCGACATGATCATAATTAAACTTTGTACTTCTTGCTGCTCATCGCGGATGGCGCTGACCCCCGCCCAAGCGGTACGAATATCGCCTTGTTTTCGTCGATATTGGATTTCGCCTTGCCAATAACCATCGATGACTAAATGTTCGCCTACTTGTTCAAAAAAATCTCGGTTGGATTCTCCAGTGTTCAGTAATAACTCTGGATTTTTTCCTATGACTTCAGAACTTTGATAGTTGGTAATTTTAGTAAACGCACGATTAACCTTTACAATGTTTAATTGGTTATCGGTAATTAAAATCGCTTCGCTGCTGTTTTCAAAAACTTTGCTGGCCAGTAGCAGTTGCTGCTCAATATTTCGCGCTTCAGTGACGTCTCGACAAACGCCTAAAACGCCTGTTAATTGTTTGTACTCATCCCAAATCAAACTGGCTTTAATTTCCACCAGTATTTTATGACCATTTTTATGTGTGGCCATTAAATCTTTACGAATAATGGGGGCGGGCTCTGCATAATCTACTAATTTATGGAAACGAATACTTTTGTACGTTTCTTTCATTAATTCGCGCAGTTCGCTTTCTTGAAAAATAGCATAAGGACCAAGATCAAGTAGATCTTCAGAATCGTGACCAAGTACACGTTTGATTGAGCTACTGATGAATTTGAAATCTACATTGGTATCCGTTTCCCAAACGATATCGCTCATGTTTTCTGCCAGTAACCGGTAACGTCGTTCACTCTCAGCGATTCTGTTTTGATTGTTGGCATCTTCTGAAATATCACGACCGATACCAATGTATTGGGTAACTTCACCGTTATCATCAAACACTAACGGAGTATTGCGAAATTTAATGGTAACGATGTGACCTTGAGCGTGTTTTAAGCGAGTGGTATGTTCGTGAGTTGTACCAGCTTTTGCGTATCTCATACGTTGCATAAATGCTTGCAGATCCGCTAGTCCTTCAGGTGTTACGTATTCGAACCAATTTGGTACGATCTCATGTGATTTTTTCTCGTAGCCAAGCAGCATGGTGATGTCGTTGTTTTTATAACAAGTACTATGAATGTGATCGTCGTCAATATCGACGACGTAAACTGTGTCCGGAAGAGAATTCATCACGT
>JARGOI010000158.1:1731-6187 GCA_029212275.1 Thalassolituus sp. | reverse complement strand
GATGAAATCCAAAATCCACGATTACAAAAACTGCCGTGCACCAACACAATTGGAAATCCACGAACATCAGGTTTCTCGTCTGACAACATTAGGCGAGACACAGCGATTTGCACCGATGGATCCGAGTCGCGGCCATGACGAATTAAGTAAGTGTCTTCGGCCAACGGACCCATCATGTCGGCTCGCAGTAACGTCACCGGAAATAACCGGCTGCTGCTTTTCATAAATCAGCGATTCTCTCTATGTAACAACCGAGTAAGTAAAAACCCAGCTTGTAAAAATCCAAGTGTAACAATAGCTAACACCATTAAATCCATTTAAATAAAAAATTTATTCTTGTTTGTTGGACAAGTAAAACCACATATCCATCACCGAGTCAGGATTTAAAGAGATGCTATCAATTCCTTTGTCCATTAGCCAACGTGCCAAATCTGGATGGTCGGAAGGACCTTGACCACAAATTCCGATGTATTTCCCTGCGCGTTTGCAGGCGTCAATGGCGTATTCCAAGAGCACCAGAATCGCTTCATTACGCTCATCGAAAAGATGGGCAATGACGCCAGAGTCACGATCCAGACCAAGCGTAAGTTGCGTTAAATCGTTTGAGCCAACGGAAAATCCATCAAAATGCTCTAAAAATTTATCCGCTAAGATAGCATTGGCGGGCAGCTCACACATCATAATAAGCTTGAGATCATTTTCGCCACGTTTAAGACCATTTTCAGCCAACAATTCGACGACTTGTTCCGCTTCGCCAACGGTACGCACAAACGGCACCATAATTTCGACATTGGTGAAGCCCATTTCATCACGCACCTTTTTCATTGCGCGGCATTCTAATTCAAAGCAATCGCGGAAATTTTTGGAGATATAACGCGACGCGCCACGAAAACCGAGCATGGGGTTTTCTTCTTCGGGTTCGTATAAACGTCCCCCAACAAGATTGGCATACTCATTCGATTTAAAATCCGACAAACGAACAATAACGCGCTTAGGCCAAAAAGCCGCCGCTAAGGTAGAAATGCCTTCCACCAATTTTTCGACATAAAACTCTACCGGACCGGGATACCCAGAAATACGACGTTCAACAGTAGGACGGATTTCTTCGGGTAACTGGTCAAAATTCAGTAACGCTTTGGGATGCACACCAATCATGCGATTGATAATAAATTCGAGTCGCGCCAAACCAACGCCTGCGTTGGGTAAGGCCTGAAAATCGAAGGCTCGGTCGGGATTACCAACATTCATCATCAATTTCAAATCTAAATCAGGCATAGAATCGATGCTGTTGGTTTGCACATCGAAATTCAGACCGCCTTCGTAAACAAAACCGGTATCCCCTTCGGCACAAGACACGGTGACCTCTTGGCCATCAATCAAACGATCAGTGGCGTCTTCACAACCCACCACCGCAGGAATGCCCAACTCACGAGCAATAATGGCGGCATGGCAGGTACGACCACCTCGGTTAGTAACGATGGCGGCAGAGCGCTTCATCACCGGTTCCCAATCTGGATCGGTCATGTCAGCAACTAAAACGTCGCCATCTTGTACCTTATCCATATCGTCAACGCTTTCAACAATACGGACTTTACCTTTGCCGATACGATGACCAACACTGCGGCCTTCAGCCAACACGTTACCGGTTTCGCGGAGCAGATAACGCTCCATCACTTGCTTGCTGACGCGACTCTTAACCGTTTCTGGACGAGCCTGCACGATATACAACTTGCCGTCGTCACCGTCTTTTGCCCACTCGATGTCCATTGGACGACCGTAGTGTTTTTCGATCAACATCGCCTGTCTTGCCAGTGCTTGTACTTCATCATCGGTGATTGAGAAAATACGGCGTAAATCACGATCAACACGTTGAGTTTCGACCGATTTACCAACCGAGGCATCACTGCCATAAATCATTTTTATGGCTTTGGCACCTAAACTACGGCGCAAAATAGCCGGTCGATCTTCGCTTAGATTTCTCTTATGCACATAAAATTCATCTGGGTTTACCGCCCCCTGGACAATCGTTTCACCTAAACCGTAAGAAGAGGTAATAAAGACCACATCGTTAAAACCCGATTCTGTATCAAGGGTAAACATAACGCCACTGGATGCGGTTTCACTGCGCACCATGCGCTGAATACCGGCAGACAAAGCAACCTTATTGTGATCAAAGCCTTGGTGAACGCGGTAAGAAATAGCTCGATCATTAAACAGTGAAGCAAAGACATCACGAATGGCGTGCAGTACGTTGTCGATACCGACGATGTTTAAGTGTGTTTCTTGTTGCCCTGCAAATGAAGCATCGGGTAAATCTTCGGCCGTCGCAGAAGAACGCACCGCGACAGGGATGCTTTCGTTGCCATCTTGTAGCGCAAGAAAGGATTCGCGCACGGCAGCTTCTAGCGCAGGAGGCAAAGGTGCCTCCAAAATCCAACTACGTATTTGTCGACCGGTCTGGGTCAGTGCGTCGATGTCTTCGACATTTAGGGATGATAAAGCATCATGAATACGTCCATCCAAGCCTTGATAAGAGAGAAACTCGCGGTAGGCATCCGCCGTCGTCGCAAAACCAGCCGGCACTGACACACCCGATTCAGCCAAATTACTGATCATTTCGCCGAGAGATGCATTCTTGCCACCTACTCGTTCCACATCATCAATGGATACCTGACTAAAATTGAGTACGTAATCGCTCAAGGTGTTGCTCCCTCTTTTTGATCGTAAGATTTTCAAAAACTAATTCAACATCAAGGTAAGATAATAACTTACTCTTTCAACTTGTTTCATTAGCTTCTAATATAAAAAGCCATGCGGTTGTTAGGGCGAGCCCCTAAAATCGACTGCGTAATACTAAGTGCACATCGGTCAAATTACCATATGAAACGCGTCGCCTTTTTTATCTCGGACGGAACCGGCATTACCGCCGAAACCTTAGGAAATGCTTTACTTGCACAGTTTGACAAGATTTCTTTTCAACGAGTCACACTGCCCTACGTTGATTCAGAAGAAAAAGCCTTAATGGCTGTGGCAAAAATCAATCAGGCGGCAGCCGAAAATGCTGCTACCCCGATTGTGATTGATACTATTGTAGATCGCCGCATTCGTACCATCATTGACACCGCAGACAGTTTCAAAGTGGACATTTTTGAAGCTTTTCTTGCGCCGTTAGAGCAGGAACTTAAAACAGAAAGCTCCTACTCTGTCGGTAAATCACACTCTCCTGCGAACAGTGCCAATTATTTAAATCGTATTGAGGCAATTAATTTTGCGCTTGATAACGACGATGGTGCGCGCACTCGTCACTATGAAGACGCCGATGTTATTTTAGTGGGTGTATCGCGCTGCGGAAAAACGCCAACGTGTCTATATTTAGCCATGCAATTTGGCATTAAAGCGGCCAACTATCCACTCACTGAAGAAGATATGGAAGAGCTGCAGCTGCCCAAAAACCTAAAAAAGCACAAGCACAAACTGTTTGGCCTCACCATTGATCCAGAACGCTTAGCGGCCATTCGAACAGAGCGCAAAGCGAATAGTCGTTATGCTTCTTTAAAACAATGTTATTTAGAGGTCGACGAGGTCGAGATGCTGTACGAACAAGAAAATATCCCCTTCATTAGTACCACGGATAAATCGATTGAGGAAATTTCGACCCGAATTTTAGTCACGACTGGGTTAAAACGTTTTCAAAATAAATAATTTTTTTAATCATTTAGCGTTTAATGCAGGTTGCTTAAAACGGTTTATTAAAAGCAGTATTCAATAGGCCTGCGACCTGTCTTGGCTTGCTATACACGAGACTATGATCAGCATTAGACAGACTGTGATAGAACCATTCAGCAGAGCCATCACAGAGCAGCTGATGGCGATTGTGCATGCTTTGATGACTCAAGCCACCGACAATACTTAACCCCGGCACAGGCGCTGTCCAATTGGCATACCAATCAGCGTATTTTATAAGTGCAAGGCCAACACATTGCAGCCCCATTGCTAGCCCTTGGCTATTTTGTTGGAGGCGCTCTAGCGCGACAGTATCCGTTTTACTATTTTTTTTACGCAGCGGGGAAACATGATTCAGAAAATCAACATAAGATTCAGGATCATT
Source organism: Thalassolituus sp. (assembly GCA_029212275.1). Taxonomy (GTDB): domain Bacteria; phylum Pseudomonadota; class Gammaproteobacteria; order Pseudomonadales; family Oceanobacteraceae; genus Thalassolituus. The sequence continues at coordinate 2,079 of JARGOI010000158.1, read as the reverse complement.
AGCGTGAGCTAAAATACGTTGAGACAGCTTTAAATAAGTTTCCCCTCGTTCAACTAAAATCGAAGGCTTATCACTCAGGAGTGCTGCTGGTTCAATTAGATACAATTTAGTGCAAACAATTGGATTTAACGCCACAAAATGCATAGCAACTAAGCCACCCATCGAATAACCAACAATATCAAACTGCTTCCAGCCAAAGTATTCAATTAATGCAACGCAACTCTCGACTAACGCATCGACATCGAATTCTTGTATAGAGTTATGCCAATTTGATGCCCCCATGCCAGGAAAATCGGGCACCAATATCTCATCCCATTCGGTTAAATAATGGCGCACAAAAGACCAAGT
>JARGOI010000158.1:0-1631 GCA_029212275.1 Thalassolituus sp. | reverse complement strand
TCTTTATCACCGGGCGGTGATTCGGGAGATTTTTTTTGCTCGGGTACAGGCGTATTTTGAATTCGCCCTTCAGCATCTATCCAAGTGTAATAGCCCTCTTCAGCCATGGCTGAAGAAGCTATCACTAAAAGTAAGGCTAAGAGTTTCAGAACTTGGTCCTAAAGCTAATCCCCGCGGCACCAATCCTAAGATTAGTGTCAATATCAAGACCTGGATATGGGTTAGACACTAAACAGGTAAGACAGTTACGGTTAATCGAGTTACTGGAATTAGGATAAGGATCATTCGGATCTTCAATCTGTGGGTCAGCACGGATTTTTTCAACCGACTTCATAAAGCTCAGCGACAAATCGATAACAGTATCTAAATCCCACTGATATCCTAAACCGACGGAGTACAAACGAGCAAAGCCTAATGGTGCCTGCAACGAAAAGTTCTCATCTGGTATCGAACTTCTACGAGGCTCAAGACCCGCACGAAGCTGAATACGAGAGTTCAAATCCATTGCCATACCAATGTTGTAGGTCCATACACTTTCGAAATTTAGCGGAAGCGTTAGCGTAGTATCCGTTACAAGATCTGGAGAAAGTACTTTGGCCGTAGATAAGAAACTTACCTGACGGTCGAATTGAAGTTCGACTGCGTCAAAAGTATCAAAATCCGTCCAACCCACATCCAAGTTCAGATGAAAAATATCAAAATATTTAAATTTCACACCCGTTTGAAAATGCTGAGGGTAAGTAATTTCACTTGTCACATAACCAGACTCGTAAGTATTACCATTAGGGAACTGGAAAATAGCACCGGTAATTGCACCAACAATGGAAGAATTAAAATTACGGAAGAAACCAGCAAATTCTTCGGTGTATTCTAATTCGTACTCACCACTAAGTTTAGAGGTAGCAGAGCTCTGATATACGGCTCCCCACTTAAACCAACCATTTGGTTCCCAAAGTACGCCCAAGTTAAACGAAGGCGACAAGCTTTCACTCAGTTCAAGCTGTAAATTACCAACATCATCATAAGGACCAACATTACCACCACAAAGTGTGATTAACGGGGCTAAAGGATCGTTACCAGTAGAGTTACCGTTTTCATCAAAACAACCAAAGGCATCCTGTAACTCTTCCAAAACACCAATTAATACGTTTGGTGCTCGCAAGTCTTGATCGATAGTTAACGCTTGGTGAGAGAACAACAAACTTGCACCAACAGAAAACTCATCCGTTACTTGATAACCAAAACTTGGTGAAAGATAAGTCAAACGCTGTATCGCAATTTGCTTAGCTTGATAACGACCAGGATCGTCATCATCCTTAGAAAAGCCAGCGGCCATTGGCGCATACAGCGCGTTGGCAAAAGTAAATTTAGAGCCCGGAGGCTTTATCGAAATACCGGCTGTTGGCAAAGCAATAATAGGCAAAGGAATACCTACCGTTCCAATGAATGGAAAGTAAGCAGCTACATTTGCATTACTTTTTCCTTCAGTAAGAACAGGATCTTCATCTATATTCAGTAGACCCGCATCATCAGGATTGTAATCGTCAGGCAATGAAAACTCTGCTTCAGATCTCAACATAATTGTTTGAAGCTGAAGCTGAAATTGGCGACCGTCCAAATGAGTCAGGCCC
>JARGOI010000157.1:2266-6215 GCA_029212275.1 Thalassolituus sp. | reverse complement strand
GAGAAGCCGGTAGCTCTGGGCTAAATTTAGGTTTTTCTTCTTTGTTGAACATTAACTTTTCTTTCTATTAATAAGTTGTGAAAAATATGAAACATAGTGAGATTCCTTTCCCGTTACAGACTTATGACAACTGCTACATAAGGTTATGCCGTTATCAACGTCGTACCTAAGAGAAGCTGCGGAAGACCATTTCATTATATGATGAACGTTCAATCTGGCTCGCTTCCCCTTCTTTTTACACATTTGGCAAGTATATTTGTCTCTTTTTAAGACTTTTAGCCTAAACTCTTTGTAAATCGGGTCGTTGTAGTCTCGCCGTTTCGACATCACTATCTACCATTCTTTCTACCAATTGTTCAAATGAAATATGAGGTTCCCAACCCAACACGCGCTTCGCTTTTGCCGGTATGCCTAGTAAATAGTCTACTTCTGCTGGACGGTAAAATTCTGGATCAATAACCACAAGATGTTGCCAGTCGTCAATTCCTACATGCTTGAAGGCTATGTCTAGGAACTGTCTGACGGAATAAGTCTCGCCCGTAGCCACAACATAATCGTTTGGCATTTCGTGCTGCACCATTTCCCACATGCCCCGCACATAGTCCTCTGCATGGCCCCAATCTCTTTTTGCGTCTAGATTACCGAGTCGCAATGCAGGAAACTCTTTATTCATACCAGAAGCCACGAATTCGCCAATCCACTTGGTAATCTTACGAGTTACAAACTTCTCGCCTCGTCTTTCGCTTTCATGGTTGAATAAAATCCCACTACAAGCAAAAATCCCATAACTGTCTCGATAATTACGCACAAGATGATGGGCCGCTAGTTTTGCAATAGCGTATGGACTCTGCGGCATGAAAGGTGTCTTTTCATCCTGATATTTAATCATCTCTGCAAATCCTTCTCGCAGATTATAATTCTTACCAAACATTTCGCTAGAACTGGCCTGATAAAACTTAATGTCGTCTTTTCTGCCCGAATACCTTATCGCTTCTAGGATGTTTAGAACTCCACCAGCAGTAACGTCCCAAGTCAGGCTTGGCTGTTTAAAGCTCGTTCCGACGTGCGATTGAGCAGCAAGATTGTAAATCTCGTCAGGCTCTTCTTCTTTGATTACATTGCTAACACTAAAAGCGTCCGTAATATCGCCTTCGACGATCTTAATTTTGGGCAGAATGTGATTAATTCGATTTAATGTCGGTACGCTAACTCTTCTCGTTATACCAACTACTTCGTACCCCTTCTTTAGTAGGAGTTCTGCGAGATAACTTCCGTCTTGTCCTGTGATTCCAAAAATAATTGCTCTCATTCTTCTTCCTTTAGTGTTTCTGGGGTTAGAAACGGCTGGTCCACTATACCGTCCTCGTATTGTACATAATCAGAAAGTCGTTCTTTCTCTAGTTCCATAGCTAATCTCATTTTTTCCATTTCCACTCCCACATCACTTCGATACTGAGGGTCTGTGGCTAATTTCTTCACAAGTGACGCGAATGTTAGCTTTGAGTCTTCGATAGCTTTGACGCGCTGCTCTCTTGTGCCTTTTAGATCCTTCAGCATCGTCGCCTTGCGCGCCTGAAGATCTTTGTAGTCTTTACTAAGGGTCTCTTGAGAAGCTCGCAGGATCGCAATCTGGCGCTCTATATTCATAATCAGATCAACATCGCGCTGGTCTTTGTCTCGCGCCTTTTCGTTCTGTACGATTCTTTCGTTTGCAATAATACTCTGCTGGTTTTCGTGCTGTGCCTTTAGAATCCTATTCATTAAGAGTTCTAGTTTGATTGTGTCAATTATTTGCATTTCTTCCGTGTGAAACACATCGTCTTTGAATTGGCTCCACATCTTTTTGAAGTGGAACTGGAACATCTCCAACTCTTCTGGCGTGAATTGGTTTGAAAGCTCTTTGAAGTAAGGTTTCTCTTTTAATTCGTTAGCGACAGCCACCTCTTTCTTTTGCTTAGGAGAAAAGCCTACTTTCTTTTTGATCCAATCACTAATAGAGCCGGGGTCGCGATTTAATTCTTTTGCGATGGCTTCAGGAGAAAGAACCTCGCAATTTTGCTCGATATAAGACATTTCTTCAAACGAGAATCTGCCCCTCTTAAATTCACTCATCGTATTCGCCCTCTTCTATAATTTCTTGTATAAAAGCCACAACTTTGGCCTTTCTACTTTTAGGTAGAGTAGCATTATTCTTTAATTTAAGATAATCACCACGCATCCCGGAAGGCAACTCTTCATCTATTCTTTCAAGCACCTCAGAAAGCTCCGCATCTTCACTTATAGTGTCACCAGTGGCGATATGGTAAAGCTCATGAATATCCAAAGGTTCTAAGATATCTTTTTTAGACTTTTGTATCTTCTCAGCCGCCCCGTGTTCTAATCTATAGTAATTATCACGTTTAAAAGTTTTTAGCCTATTGTTAATATGCACATACATAAAATTCTCAAGAGGTCGTGCTTGGTCATATTTACTGAGACCCGCAAGGCCAATCAAAAACGCCTCTTGCTCTATATCTTCAACTTCGTAAGAAGCAAACGTATATTTATGCGCAAGTTTTTTAGATATCTTTAAGATTGTATCAACAACCTCAGTCTCGTCCATCCCCTTGGGTATCTTCATCTTTTTCATCATCCTGTTGTAGTTCCTTTGGACCTAAAGCTGCCGCCGCCCCTAGTGGGGGATCTGGTATTTTGGCCGCAAGCTCTTTTTCAATTTCTTGTTGCAACTTAGCCGTAGCTTTTGTTTTCAGTTCTGAATCTATCATTCTTTTCTCCCGTGAATGTAACTCTTCATATAATGATATACACTATTAAGACGAAATACACGATAATTTTAGCATAAAATAGGCCAGTTCACTATAATATGGTGACAGGTAACTGTCGGGATATTAGGAATTGAAGGTTTTATATAACGCTGTCACGTAAATAAGTTTCACATATGTGGGGCATGTCCTGTTCGTGGCGCTTGGACGATTTTTAAAGATCAGATATAAAATTAGATAGGATGGTTAGGAGTTGGAAGTAGGTATTACCCGTGCCTATTACATTTGGCAGACTAATGGTTTTCAGTAATGAGAAGATCTTTAACATAATGATTGTTGAAGGTTGTGAGTTCTACGGCTCTCACCCAAACCCCAAAGCAAGAGTCTGGTTGGTGGCTTACTAATTAATATCTCAGTCATATCAAGCAACACTAGACTTGCTTGGTAGGATAAAAGCCGGGGGTACGTAAATAGGAGACTTTATGAAATCACCCTGTATTGGTCATTGTGCCATAAATCAACAGCAAATATGTAGTGGTTGTGGCAGAACAAGAAGTGAAATATCTAATTGGAGGACTATGAATGAGCAAGAGAAAGAAGAAGCCGCCCTTTGTGCCAAGGATCGTCTCAGGTTATCCTCACTGCAAATGCGGAACAAAGGTGGCGAAGATGATAAGTGAAACAAAATTCAAATGTGTTTTATGTGGGGCTATTTATGGAAACCGTAAAAAAGTGTAAGATTTGTGGCATAGAAAAGGCAAGGGGCGATTTTCCTAAACATATACATTATAAGGATAATTTAGACTCTAGATGTCGGGCCTGTATAAAAGAACAAACTCAGTTACGTAAAACATTAAAGAAGACCGCGCCCGCAATGCCTGAGAGGTGCGAGTGCTGCGGTGAGGTTCCGGTGAAGTCATTGGTATTAGATCACTGCCACACAACAAATGCCTTTAGGGGCTGGATCTGCGAGCCTTGCAACACCGGGATCGGAAAGCTTGGCGACAATTTTACAGGGGTCTGGTTGGCTGCGATGTATCTATCTAGGTTCAGTCTGGAAACATTAGATAAGACATAACAAATATATTTTGGTCAATTTCTTCTAAACCACCCCGGCACACACGCAAAAATAGTAGACATTTTTATTTGAACAAAAAACTCCGATTTTAGCTACAGGGGGTTGACAA
>JARGOI010000157.1:0-2166 GCA_029212275.1 Thalassolituus sp. | reverse complement strand
CTACTAGAGAAAACAACATGTACACTTTCAAAATGAACGAAGAAATCATCAACAACATCCTGTTTTGCGTGGAGCAAGAGGGATTTGATACCCTATCGGCTTGGGTGAAGTTTGAAAAAGGGGTACACTTCGTGCATGAGGGTATCGCTTGGACGTTATTGATGGACTATGGCATTATTTACGATTACCAAGATTGTGATGATGAAGAATACGATACTGACGAATTGGGCGACGCTCTTGAGTGGTTACTAGACCGCGAAGAACGTAAGGAGCGATTAGGATTTTAATCCGATATAATTTCGGAATCGGTAAAGATTCCGTTTGACACAGCCGATAAGTATGCTATACTTAGGACATAACAACAACACTACTACTAAGGTAAAAAACAATGTACAAACTAGTAACACTTCTCAATGACAAAGCCGTTTCCACCGACAAAGTTTGGGACAAAGCCCAAGCCTATAGAATGGCTGCTGATTCCGTTTCCCGTGGATACGTGGTAGACGTTTACTACCAAAAGGGAATGGTTAAGCAATACGTTGAGCGATTGGCGTAGCTGTCAATAGCAAATCCGGTAAAAAACTGGATTATTTAAGAATCGACGTAACTCCTTACGTGGTAACGACTTAGGGCGGCGGGGGCGGGCCTCGCTGTCGTAACTCCTTACGTGGTAACGACTTATGACAATTGTCGCCGCCTATCTGACCAGACCGCCTGACGGGGGGTATGCAACAGCCGATAGAGGGGGGTAGCAAATAGCGTACCAAAATAACAAATAATAAAATAATAATAATAACCATGTTTGGCATGATAATTGCACTGGTACGAACTAGCAAATACCGTGCCAAAAGTCTTGGCGGTTATTCTTCCCTTATAACGTGTTTGCCAGATGGGGGGTACGATCATTCTCAATAAGCATTTTTCCCGAAAAATAGTTCGCAGCGATTCACCCCGCAATTTACGGTGTTTTTGAACATTTGAGAAATAACTTTTAATTTTGTATTCTCAATAAGGAATTGACTAATAGGCAAGAATCGTCGTAAGTCCTTATGTGGTAACGACTTGGCACTAAACCCCTCTGGTGGGGATTTCCTCTATAGTGTAGAGACGACACAACACACACTCGATTTTTGAAACGAAAAAAACATGAATAGCAAAACAATCGCCCACAAAATTGTAGCCCGCAAAATCAATTCGGCTTTCGTCGAAACCCTTGCGGTTCTGGACCTTAAATTGTCCGATAAGCAAACTGACGAGGTTTTAAAGATCTTGGAAGATTCCCGAAAGTAGTGACCTAACGTGTCACAGCCCTACCCGATAATACTAATATGAAAGAAACAACAATGATGAATGAAAAAGAAACCGAGGGAATGACCTTGGAGCAATTCCAGCAAGCTATGAAAGCTGGAACCGTTGAAGTCCGCAAGGAATTCAGCCACAAGGCTACCGCCGACCAAGTGACCGTAAATGGTCGCTTCGGTTGCGAGTAAGTTAAAACAATCGGATTTCTCACCGATTAAAAATAAATTGAGTTTCGGGAATTTAACCGCAAGTTATACCGAGTAATAAAAACTGCGACCCCTAATAACAAAAACAATACACACTAGAGAAAACATTATGAAAACTGTACTTGACACAAAAACTATCAACCACGCTTTTGACGGAAACGTAACCGTTTCAATGTGGAAGGTCGGAACGGTTTGGTTCATCGGTAGAATCGAAGATGGTAGAAACACGGTCCACCACAATAGCCGGAATGAAAAATATATCAGAAAACTTTGGGAATCGGTTTGATTCTGCTGTCAATAGCAAATCTGGTTAAAATCAGATTATTCCCAGAATCGTCCTAAGTCCTTTGATACCAACGACTTAAAACGGCGGGGGCCGCCTCCGGCGTCGTAAGTCCTTTGATAGTAAGGGTTTACGTCAATGTCTTTGCTTATCTGTGCAGATAGCTGGACGGAGGCCCACGGTGTCAATAGCAAATCTTAGAAATTTAGCAAATAAAATAAACCGTTAAACTTTCAAAATAGAGTGGCATAGGGATTGACAGATAGACGATACCTATGTTAGAATGGAAAGCATGAGAAAAAGCAAAAACATGATCGCAATGTGGAACGTTTACTGTTATGGTGGAGTTCGCCCCGTTAATGTATCACCAGCAAG
>JARGOI010000156.1:5111-6216 GCA_029212275.1 Thalassolituus sp. | reverse complement strand
TGATTTCTGCATTGTAATTTAAGTCGATTTGCTGCTCGGTGAATGTGCACCAGACCCGTTCGGTGGTTCCGTCAGCAAAGGTGACATTGCGAAAAGGCTCTTTCTCTTTGCGAATGTGGATTTTCGCTAAATCATCCGAGGTAATTTCACCCATTTTATCAACACGCACGAATAAATCGGCATACTTAGATTTGTCTTTATAAAGCAAAAAATCCTTAAATTCTTCCGATTCATCGGAAATATGATTTACCGTCAAGTCAGCGCATATATCGTAACTTGCAGCCAGGTTTTCTATGTCATCCCAAGTACCATATTCGGGATCGACTTCTTTATGAGTCAAGGGTGAAAAGCCACCATCGGCATTGGAAGGATAAAATGGCAGAATGTGCAATCCACCCACAGCATCAGATAAATGTTTTTTTATTACTTTGTTAAGATCTGCCAAGCCATTACCTAAACGATTTGGATAACAAATCAACTGAACGCTGTTGCGTAACGCCATATAACTCTCCTAATAGCACTGTTGTCTTAGCTGGATTCAGCCTCAATGCCCAATATCCAAGCCCATCAGTAAGTAAAAATCATTAGTGTGATGATCAATCTTTAGCTAAGTTCCTAATGGTTACTGCTACTATGATTGATGCATTTCACAAGATAACTTTAACTTTGACGTATTTTTTAAATGCTGCAAGTTAACGGGGGCAGTACTTCAAATATGCGTTAACAGACTTGCCAGACCTTTATTTTTACGCCAAGAAATTGACCATCATAATTTTTTACGCTAATTTGAGGTGTGAAAAATATTTCATCCAGACAGCGATATAGTTTCTTGTTTTCCTAATCCTCACTTCTTATTCACTTAATTTTCATTAATTTTCCTATATTGACACTTAATATAGAGAATCAACCAATAAAACCAATCCAGTAAACGTTAGTCTGATTCACTATTATTGTGATACATAATATTATGAGTAAGCGACAATATTTGACCTGCATGTCTGACCTGTATATTGACCAGACAAATATGAATTATATTAGTGAGGCACATTTCCATGGCGGCAGAAAAAATCGATATATTACTAGTCGGCGGCGGCGTGATGAGTAC
>JARGOI010000156.1:0-5011 GCA_029212275.1 Thalassolituus sp. | reverse complement strand
CTGGCCGTGATCCCAACGAACCAGTCGCAGCAACACGCATCAAACACGGCACCGATGTCGACTTTGGTTCATTAACCCGACATATGATGAGTAACATAGAAAAAAGTGATCGTTTTTCATTGTTGCTTAAGCACCAAGTAGAGGAATTTAAGCACCTCAAAGATGGTAGCTGGCGAGTCACCGTTGAAGATCGTGATACCGGAAAGCACAGAACACTCGAAGCAAAATTCGTTTTCTTGGGCGCAGGCGGCGGTGCCTTACCCTTATTACAGGCGTCGAACATTGATGAAGCCGAAGGCTATGGTGGTTTTCCTGTCTCTGGCCAATGGCTGGTGTGCAAAAAGCCCGAAATAGTCCAGCAACATCACGCAAAGGTTTACGGCAAAGCCGCCATTGGTGCGCCTCCAATGTCAGTGCCGCACTTAGACACTCGTATTATTAATGGCGAGCCAGCCCTGCTTTTCGGGCCTTTTGCAGGTTTTACCACTAAGTTCTTAAAAGAGGGATCAAAAATGGATCTCCTCAAATCGGTGAGCCCAAGCAATCTATTGCCGATGATGTCAGTGGGGATTAATAATTTGGACCTGACTCGCTACCTAATTAACGAAGCACGCCAATCTCACTCTGATCGCATGAACACACTGCGCGACTATTTTCCTGAATGTAAAAGTGAAGACTGGACTTTGGCGCAAGCAGGTCAGCGGGTACAAATCATCAAAAAAGATGAAAACGGAAATGGTAAATTGGAATTTGGTACCGAGCTCGTGGCGTCTAAAGACGGTACGATGGCTGCGTTATTAGGCGCATCTCCCGGTGCCTCGGTGGCAGTTTTCGCCATGATTGAAGTATTAGAGCGTTGCTTTGCCGATAAAATGAACTCGCATTGGGGAGAGCGATTAAAAGAAATGGTGCCGTCCTATGGCCAATTAATGCGCGAGAATCCAGAATTATTGGATAAAATCCGCAGTCACAACATGAGTACATTACAAATAAAAATGTGATGCTTTCATTATTGCTTGATTGGCGTGATCAGACGCCAATTAAGTGATCACTCCATAACAAACTCGATGGTAACAGCTGGGCAAAATTGCATAATTACGAGGTAACTTAAACTTCCGCAATAATGTTCCACACTAATCTTCCACACTGGTTAGCAAACTGACACAGAAAAGTTGTTCCTCATCCGCCCAGCTTTGTTGACAACGAAAACCCGCATCTTCGGCCATCGCTCGAATTGAATCTAAAGAATACTTATAAGAATTTTCTGTGTGGATGGTTTCTTTTTGTGAAAACTCTATCTCCTGTCCCGCCAGTCGAACCTTATGATCACATAAGCTTTCCAAATGCATTTCTATGCGTTGCAAAGATGCATTATAAAAAGCGTAATGTTTAAAATTTTCTACTAAAAAATCACTACCAGTAAGTGCATTAATATGATTTAAAATATTTAAATTAAACTGTTCGGTAACACCTTCTTTATCGTTATAAGCGGCATTTAAAACTGCTTCTGATTTAATTAAATCAACGCCCAATAACAAAGCATCTCCGACAGCTAATTCCTGACGTAACTCGGTCAAGAATTTTTTTGCTTGATGTGGTGTCATATTACCGATGGTTGAACCAGGATAAAACACTGTTCTTTGACCACTCGGTAAATCCATTGGAATAATGCGCCCATGACTAAAATCATCCGTCACTGGCTGAATTTTAAGCCACGGATACTCTTGTGCAAGTCGTGCTGCCGAAGCCGCGAGAAACTCGCCCGAAATATCCATCGGTACATACAAGCTAGGATGCAGTTCATTCAGAAGTAAGCGTATTTTTTCACAACTGCCACACCCAGGTTCAATAACAATATTATCTTTGCCACAGGCTTTAGCAATGGCATGAGCATTTTTCGATAGTATTGATCGTTCTGTTCTGGTGGGATAATACTCGGGAGTCTTGGTTATTTTCTCAAACAATTGTGAACCTAATTGATCGTAAAAATATTTTGGCTCAAGTGTTTTTTGTTGTGTCGATAGTCCTGACAACACCGCTTTTTGTGTTTCGTTCAAAGCGGTATTTTGTGTTTTAGTTGCAACTTCACACACTTGGCTCATTGATGACTCTCCATTAATAAATATTCATATCCACTGAATCTCAATATCATTCACTGCGCTACTTCAACATTACGTGCGGTCTCAACATCACGCGCTAAGCGAATGCCCGCGGTAATCCAACGATCGTCAGGATAAAAAAAGTTACGATAACTAAAACGCAGATGTGCGTTCGGAGTCAGGTGACAACCCCCGCGCAAGACCCATTGGTTAGACATAAATTTACCGTTGTATTCGCCAATGGCACCCGCCTCTGGCCGGTATCCGGGGTAAGGCTGATATGCACTGCTGGTCCATTGCCAAGCGCTGTCGCTTGCTTGAATCAAAGCCACAGTATTGTCTTCGACTAGGGACGAACTAAGACTCACATCGTGATTACTAAGCGCTTCGTTGCCATCATAGCCATCACCGTTATATAAACGCGCTGCATTTTCCCACTCTTGCTCTGTGGGCAAACGCGCCTTAGCCCAGTGTGCATAGGCTGCTGCCTCATAACCACTAATATTGGTTACTGGAGCGGTTAGATCCAGCGGTTGCTTGCCCTGCAAGGTAAATTCATACCACTCACCTTTCTCATACAGCCAATACAAGGGATGCTGCCAATGCTCAGAATTAACGTGCGACCAACCATCGGCCAACCAACACTCAGGATTGTCGTAGCCATTTTCTTGAATAAACTGAAGATACTCACCATTGGTGACTAACCGGTCGGCAATTTCATATTTATTTAAAAAAAATGAATGCTGTGGTGACTCGTTATCGAAGTAGAAATCAGCACTCCCCTCACCAATATCTGATGCCCTAACACCGATATCAACCAGACCTCCTGCAACCTCTAACCAACGGATGTCTGTAATACTTGCCGACTCATTAGAAGATGCATCGAGACTGTGCGAATCATCATAAGCAGGCAGCAACGGATTCTGGAAAAACATGTAACGAATATCCATCAGCAATAATTCTTGATGCTGCTTTTCGTGGTGAATGCCTAACACACAACGTTCACAAACAGTGGCATAGTCTTCTTCAGAAAATAGCTCAGGGGACTGCAATGCCGCTTGCATTGCAGTATCAACATGCTCACGGTACTTAAGGACTTCGTCCACGTTAGGACGCGATAACAAACCGCGCTTACCGCGATCAAATTGCTCGCCAACCCCATTGTAATAAGAGTTAAAGAGGTATTCGAAACGAGGGTGAAAAACACGATAACCAGAAACCAGTGGCGACAGAATAAAAGTCTCAAAAAACCACGTTGTGTGAGCTAAATGCCACTTAGGAGGACTGACAAAAGCATCGGCTTGCATGCCCATGTCTTCTGCAGATAAAGGATGGCACAACGACTCTGAATGGAGCCGTGTCGCTAGAAACTGTTGAATTAATATTGCTGTGTCAGATCGAAATGTAGTCATTCAAATTAGTTCGCATACTGCTTAGCAAGTTCCAAACACGTTCATTTAAATAATATATTGCTTACGTCTCATTAATCCTTAATGACACGACAATGAAAACGCAAAAAAAACGGCCCCGAAGGACCGCTTTGATAACACTACTAAATTACTTAGATCTCCAATTAGGCCGTTAACCAAAGAAGCTAATCATCACACCCGCAGCAACAGCCGAGCCAATAACACCGGCAACGTTAGGACCCATCGCATGCATCAACAGAAAGTTCTGACCATTTGCTTCAAGCCCGACCTTGTTAGACACACGTGCCGCCATTGGAACCGCAGAGACACCAGCAGAACCAATCAGCGGATTGATCGGATCTTTCGTTAGCAAGTTCATAAACTTAGCCATCAATACGCCAGCGGCAGTACCAACAGAAAATGCCACCAAGCCTAGCAAGATAATCGCGATGGTACTGAGGTTTAAGAATGAATCTGAACTCATTTTATAACCCACAGACAAACCCAAGAAGATGGTTACGACGTTGATCAAGGCATTCTGAGAAGTATCGCTCAAACGATCAACCACACCGGATTCTTTCATCAAATTACCGAAACAAAACATACCTAACAGAGGCGCAGCAGACGGCAGTAGCAATGCCACTAGCACTAACACCGCGATTGGGAAAATTATTTTCTCAACTCGAGAAACTTCACGCAATTGCACCATGGCAATTTTGCGTTCTTTCTCGGTGGTCAATAACTTCATGATTGGCGGCTGAATAAGAGGCACTAAGGCCATATAAGAATACGCCGCAACCGCGATAGCACCTAATAATTCGGGCGCCAACTTAGAGGCAATAAAAATCGATGTCGGACCATCTGCCCCACCGATAATACCAATGGCGGATGCTTGCTGTAAGGTGAAATCCATCAACCCAACATCAGTTAACAGCACTGCACCGAACAAGGTTCCAAAGATACCAAACTGTGCCGCAGCACCTAAAAGCAGGGTTTTAGGGTTCGCCAATAACGGACCGAAATCTGTCATTGCGCCCACACCCATAAAAATCAATAAAGGTGCGATACCACTGGCAATAGCAATTTTATAAAAGGTATATAAAACCCCATTATCGTAACCAGCGGCAGACGCCATACTGACGGATTTTGCGTAAGGAACAGCCTGAGCCTGATGATAAGCATCCAGCAACATCTGTTGCGTTGCATCAGCGCCTAAACCAAACATATTACGGAAAGCTTCAACAAGCACTGGATCGCCCGCGCGAATAGCGGCTTCAGCCGCTGACCAGCCCATTCCAGCCCCTGGAATATTGACCAACAAGGTCCCTACTGCAATCGGCAACAAAAGCAACGGTTCAAAGCCCTTTTTAATGGCTAAGTAAAGCATGCCAAAAGAAACCAGCATCATGACCGCTTGCCCTGGTTCGATGCTGTAAATACCAGTGTCATGCCACAGGTTAATTAAACTATTCATGCCAGCCCCTTAACCTAATGTGTACAGCG